>NZ_PJDK01000069.1:0-29518 GCF_002837615.1 Klebsiella sp. X1-16S-Nf21 | reverse complement strand
ATTAAAGAGGCTAACCTGAAAGGGCAAGCCCTCTCTCCAGTCACGCTCAAGGCTGAGGGATGGAGCGCTCAGGAGATAGCTGGTTTCCAGAGCTTTCGTAAAACTCAGGATACTCTCTGGGCTTTAACTAACGCTGATTTAGTTAAAAGCTATAAAACTCGTGGATATGGCAAACTAACTTATAAGGAAACGGGATTTGATGTTATTGCCCGTCCTGTTAAACGCTCTCAAGTGGGGGACGGTGTTAGAGCCTATGACCCAATTAATGATGAAGTACGCACTTTGTCAAAAATTGAGCTTGATGAGATGTACGCAGGAAACAAAAGCATTGCAGAGGCCGCTGATGTGATGGATATTGATGGCATCAAGGTTCAACACGTAATCAACCATAACAGCGCTGAGGCTGGTTACATTCGCCCATTAAGCCACGGTGAACCAATCCTTTCATATCGGCATGGGTATTACGCTGTACGCTACAAACAGCCCCACTTCATTGAGCGTAAACTATTTGATGAGAACGGCTCCCCTCTGAAAGATAGTAACGGAAATGAAATATGGAAAACGGTAGCAACTGCCCCAGATATCCCCTCAGCTAACAAGGCCATTGAACGATATAAGACCACCTCTCCGGGGGAATATCGTTTCCGTAATGACCTTAAAGGAGAGGACTATGAGAAAGCTAATACGCAATTACATACAGCCAGTGGGCTAAGTGCTCAGCGTATCCGGGGAAAACGCTTAGAAGACGCTACAGGTAGTAATATGGAGCTTGATGCTGTACACATTGAGTCTCCGGGGGAAGCGATGATGAATAGCATTAATGCTATTAGTTCTCGTGTCTCCTATCGTGATTGGCTTGAGACATCTAAAAAGCGCCTCATGGCTACCTATTCTGATGTGATGCCTACTCATCATGGGCGCGCTGTTTATCCTTCTAATGTGTCTGAGATTAAAGGTACTTCCAAACAAGCCGCAGACGCTAGGGCTACCTTCGAGTATATCAGGGCTATGGAAAATGGATATACTAACTTAATTGATGATGGGTATAAGTCAATCGCTAACAGCTTTGCTGAGATGGCAGGCACTAACGGTTTTGGTAAGGTAGAGCGTATTTTACGTGGAGCCTCAGAAGCCTCTCCTGTTAATAAAGTGAAGTCTGTTCCGTTTGTATTACAGATTGCTCTTAACCCCCTGCGCCAATTAGTTATGCAATCCTCTCAGGTAATCCTTTTAGCTACTCGTTTCCCTGCGTACACAGGCCATTTAATTGGGGATAACCTCCTTCTCATTACTCATCACCTAATGAATGGTGGAATTCCTGAAGCTGTCCTGAAGACGTTCGGGCGCAGCAAGGGAGAGTGGGATGATATGATGAAGGCTCTTAATGAGAGCGGTATTACGAAAGGGATTAACAAGCATGACCTTGCCAAAGGGTTAGTGGACACAACCGTTGATGCCTCAGTGAAAACAATGAAGGCGGCACGTGACAGTAAGTTGAAGAGGGTTACTAAAGCTCCTATCACCGTAGGGAAAGCTGTAGTATCCGGCTCTCGTAAGATTGGCTTTGATGCTGGTGAGTATATGGTTCAGGCATCCTCCTTTATGGCTCACTATAGTGAAGCTCGCAAGGGGGGCAAGTTGCTTACCAAAGCAGCTCTGGACGATGTAGTTCACCAAGCCCGTAATTTCACAGGTAACTTCTCACGCTCTGGCAACTTAGCGATGAACCAGAATACCCTGTCAGTGTTTACGCAATACTTACAAGTGCCTGTCAAACTTGCGCAGCTCGTGTTAACTAATAAAGCTATTCCACTAAAGAATCGTGCTGCTATGGCGGCGTCTGTCTCCCTCCTCTACGGAATTGGGACAGAAGACATTTACAACCTATTCTCAGATGAACTACCCACAAATGAATTTGCGCGTAATGTTGTAGTGGATGGCCTGTTAAGCGCCAGCGTCAACGGTATTATTTCTGCTGTTTCTGGAGATCCTTCTCGCGTTGATGTTAGTGCCTTGAATCCTATTAACGCCTATGGTGTGGTGGAATTCTTAGGGAAGCTTAATGAAGGTGGATTCAGCAAACTAGTAACTGAAAGCCCAGCAGGTTCCCTTATCTTTGGCAGTAATCCACGAATCACTAACCTGACACGGACAGCAGGAATGTTAATGGGGTTTGGAGATGTTGCTGAGGGGATTGAGCCTATGCTGTGGGGGCAATTATGGAGAGATGTAGCTAACCTTTCCTCTGGTGCTTCCAATGGCTATAAAGCTATGTTGGCTCTTGAATATCGTAAGCAGTTTGCTTCTGCTGGCGGTACTATCGCAGACAACATCTCCACTCCTGAGGCCTTCGCTATTGCTCTAGGATTCCCTGTTAAGAACGGGGCGGTTAATTGGGCGATAGTTGAAGATATCAATAGCAAGTATAAAACTCGAAAAGAAGATATACAGGAAGTGTTAAACCAACATTCCCGTATTCTAATTGCCGAGGGGCTGGGAGATGACCAGCTAGCCTATCAAATTAAGATGGCCCAACTTGCTATGTCGCTCTATAAGGATGACCCGGAAGCCTCTAAGATGTGGTGGGGGATGGTTAAACAGAAAGTGCAAGATGGTGATGACCGTCTGTTACGCAAGATTATGGAAGCGTCTAAATGGGCCACTCCAGAAGACACTAACAAATGGCTTGATAAGGTACCAGACATCACCCCGGAAGAACGCGCTAATTATAAAGCGTGGGCCTCTATGTTTAACAAGGCTCCTAAAGAAGCCGCTCAGGAATAATTTAAAAGGGGCAAGGACGCCCTTCATTAAGAGGACAGAGAATGTTATTTAAAGCCCCAGCATTAAAAACCCATCGTGTACCAACTCGTAAGAGCAGAGCATTAAAGACAGACCGATATAATGATACTACCCCGGAATATTCTACCCGTAATGGGTTTGCTGTTTACGCCTATAAAGGCGTAGTAATTGAGAAGCACATGAACGTATATTACATCGGAAGGCGCATCCAGATTAAAGGATTTCCTGAGGATGTAATGATGAGACTCAATGGTACATTTACAGCCGCCTCTATTCTGAAAGAGTTAATCGACCTTGGGCTGGAGAGTGTGGATGAAAAAAGACATATAGAAGTAAGAGGACGCCTTAAGAATTGGAAATGCCCCCATTGTGAAACCATCACCCTGTTAGACGCTAAACATAAACATGTGGTATGGCGTTATATCCGTAATGAGTGGGGAGATGAGGAGAGACAGGATACAGGGAAGCGTCGCCTTAAATGCCACTATTGCTTTGAGGAGACTCTCCTTGATGAGGTGGAATATGTCTCAGACGAGACAGTGTTTTAATAATAAGAGAACATACATCTATGAATTATAATCTGATTCCATTCCCTCTCGATATTACACCAGAAGAAGCGTTAAAGATTGTGGAATCTAATTTCATTATTCTGTCTGGAGCTTCCATGAAAGCTATTGTGGAGCATAACACAGAGACTTTAAAAGATATCCGCAATCTTAGTGAACAGCTCACTTACATTGAACATTCTCTAAAGGCTGCTTTAGCTGGCACCCTTATTGATTCTGACTACAACTTACATTAATTATTGAGAGGAATATTAAAATGGCAAATGGTTTATTCGATACTTCTGATATTGGCGGCAGTGTTAGTGGTGGCGTCTCCCCACAACAGGCCGTAGCTCCAGCTCCCAGCGCTATTACCTCTGCTGTAGGCAGCGGGGCCCTAAATTCTGTAGGGAATCTCTTTACAGCTGTGGCTCAAGGATACGCAGAAGGGGCTAAGAAAGCTCAGGCCGCTAAAGATGCTGGAGTGATTAGCAACTACGGTCAGAAGCTCACAGCTTTAGACGCTGCTGTAGCTCAAGGTTCTATGTCACATGCGGAGGCTCAACGCCGCCAACGTGCTCTATATAACTCGGCTATTGCTAACAATCCTCATCTCACAGAGAAGATCACAGGCTTCACTAAAGACATAACAACTACCGAGGGATTGGGGGATACGCTGGCTCAAGGGACAGCAGTAGACCAGCAGATTGTAGCAGACACAAAGAGCGCCACGGCTGATGGGTTTATCACCCCAAGCATGACTCCAGAGGAACAGGAGAACGGCCTTAACCTCTATCGCCAACGTCAACAGCAAATCGGGGAAATGAAATTTTATAGCCAGCAATTGGACATTCAGAAGCAAAAAATGAGCATTCAAGCTCAGGCAGAGAGTATCGCGGCATCCCGTGTACAGCGTGCTAATGCTGCTGCTGATTTACAGCTTAAGAAAAATAAAATGTACGCTCAACAGGCTACAGCAGACTTCGGCGCCAACGTTTACGCCCATACACAAACTCAATTAGATGAGATTGGTAAAAAACTGGCAGCGGGCTCTATTACAAATGAGCAAGCTATGTCGGAAGCTAATGCTATTAAAGACAGCATTATGGCGCAGACAATGAAAATTAGAGGCGCTGCTGGCGGCGATTATGTAGATAGTATTTCTAAGCCCATTTTTGATTCCATTGATAACCGTAATAAGTTCTTCTCTGGACAGATTAGCGCTGATACCCTTAAAGCCCGTCTGGATAGCCTGAAAGCTATCGCTGAATTACCTATGATGGCTGACCCCAATTTAGCCAAAATTGCTGTAGCCTCTAAACTGGTGGCAGGGGTAGACCCTTCTTTGCTGGGAACCTCAGGCCAGTACCTGCAACAGTATTTGAAGAAGAATGTTAACCCTAGCGTAACTCCCGCCAATCCTCTGTCTACAGACCCGGAAGAGAAAGCTGATACTAAGGTGTACACTGGTTCTTTAGTGGACGTTACTAATAAGCTTTCTAATAAGAGCCCTGCTATCGCTGACCCTAAAGGCACGATGGAAGAGCTACAGAATCACGTAAACCAGCTATTGAGAGGGGCTGGCAGCTTCTCGGGCGCTCATACTGACCCTAAGTCTTATAATGAAGTGGTTAACTACCTAGCTAACCCGGCCTTTCTTGAATATCAGAAGATGGGCGGACGCATCGACCAGAGCAATCTGGAGAGCGTTAAGAATGTTATCTCTGTGAACTATCTGGAGAAGCTTGTCCCTGCCATCCAGTCCCAATGGGAACAGGCTCAAACCATTGTAGGCTATCCGCAGAAAGTGAAACAGATTGGTGCTATTTCTATGCCAGTGCCTAACACGAAGAACGCCGAGAACGTTGTTCGTTATGTATGGGCAGGAAACACTATTGAGTTTAAAGCGGCTCCGGGATATGCAGATAATGCAGGTGTACGCGCTAAGGTGGGAGAATTGCAGCGCAAGTTAGCCCCCCTCATTAATAAATCCGTGATGATGCGTGCTCACTTAGACGGCTCCTCTGACTATTCTAAATATTTTAAAATGAGTGAGGCTGAAATGTTCGGGGTGAAAGCTCAGGACAGCTCCTCTATTAATGGGCGCTAACATGTATGAGACTTTCCCTTGAAACTGTTAGTGCTATAATCACCCTCGGCCTCATTCCTGCTATCAAATTCGTTCTTAGATGGCGCGCCATTAATAAAGATAAATATGAAAGAACCATTATTGAACAAGCGATAGAAGAGGCCATACGCAACAGGAAGAAAGAATGAATATTAGCGACAACTCACTAACTAAAGCGTTTATACAAAATAAAATAACCAGGGATGGCTATTTATATGCATACGCTCGTAAGCTCTTTAAACAGGGAGGGCTTAATGTCCTCTCTTCAAGAGAGCGTGCCTATATGGGGATGAGCCACTGGCAGCATTTTTATAATTATACAGAGAAGCTTGTTAAGGCGGGATTAGCTGTATGTGAATATGATGAGCATGGGGGCATTCTCTACGTTTCTCCTGTAGAACGAGACAATTTGTAAGGCGCTACATAGTAGCTCTTTCCTTTAAGGCCTTCTTCCTGTAATGGGGAGAGGGCTTTTTTTGCTAAAAAAAATGGCTATGTCTCATTTTCTGCTAGATTTTAGTTAGTGGCGTTATGCATAATAGTCACACCCCGTAGCCCCCCTATCAACCTTCCCAAATCACCCTACCCCAAATTATTTCACCATCCCTTCCATACAATCCAACCAATCAATAGATCAACTCTCAAGCCCATTGTCAATATATTTATTTCATGTACAGTATATTGTAAGTTAGTGAACACACATACATAATGAACACATCAAACAGAGTTGAGGGGCAACATGAATATTGGGTATGCAAGGGTAAGTACAATTGGACAGGATACAGCAATTCAAGAAGCCTCTTTAAGGGCTTTGGGATGTTCTATCCTATACATGGAAAACATATCAGGGAAGGATACTAACCGCCCTGAATTACAGCGTATGATTGATAATGTACAAGCTGGAGACGTGGTATATGTTACTAAGCTGGACAGACTTGCACGTAATACCAAAGATGCATTATTTATTGCTGACGCATTGAAAGATAAAGGCGTAGGGCTGGTATGTATGGATTTAGGGCAAACAGACATAAACTCTGACTTTGGGAGAATGATATACACGGTTATAGCTGCTGTGGGGGAGTTTGAGCGTAAGCGAATATTGCAGCGTACTCAGGAGGGGAGAGAGAAAGCTATGGCTAATGGTGTTAAGTTTGGAAAGCCTGTTGATGATGAATTACATACGAGTATTGTTGATTGCTGGAATAGAGGTATGAACAAGAAAGCTATAGCTGAACATATTGGATGTAGCCGCACTACCGTGTACAAGGTAATAGAGGGGATTTAATTTCGGCAGTAGTAGTATAAGAAACACTAGAACAATGCTCCTCTTTAAAAGCCACTTCTAAAAATAGCCCCCGAGATGGACAGACAAGCTGTCTTGCCGGGAAGGCATGAACAAGCTCAGGCTTGTGAATGCTCTTTCCATGCGTAACCAGCAAGCAATAGCTTGCGCTCTATTGACCTTTACAGCTTTGCTGCGTGTGAGGGCACGTTAGTGCCTCTCATGCCTTTTGATGATAGCATTCTTTGTTAGTCAGCACTTAAAAAGTGCAAAACCCCATTCCCCCAACTCTACTCGTAATTCTCCCTTCATTCACACCCCTTCTTTTATTTCCATCTCTATAATTTATATACAGCTATATGTAGTGTTATATACGCTTTGCATCGTACCGATGCTCAGCACATTGTATTAACAATGGCATGTATAATAGATTTATAGCTACGCTATTACTTACTGCTGCCGCATTAAAAATGCGAGGTATAATAGCACCCCGCAATTTTATTTAATCAGCCATTTTAGACACAAGATAATTACTAAAGGCGCTACATATCACCAGCATATAACGAGCTTCTTCTAATGTAGGCTCCTCACTATCATCTGTTAACGCGTGACGTATTCCACCTTGGTCACTTGTATACCCATATAGCTGTTGGAATGCTCGTTTCATTGCTGGATGAATATGTCCTTTATCCTCAATAGTTTTAAGGCAATCCCCAAGAGTCCCTTTCTCATTACCAGAGATCTTCTTGCATAATGATTCTATGGCAGAGATAGATTCTTTGATTGAGTTTCTATAATCAGGCTGCTCTCTATCTGCCATTAACTCTAGCGCTCTTGTGAAATGATTTTTAGCGGATTCCGTGTTATTAGCCAACGCTCCCTCAATACTTTCAATTTCCACTTCATCTGATATAGGCGTAATTAATCCATCGATTACCCTGTAGGCAACACCATATTTTCCAAAGGTATCATTAAGGGGGTCAGCTAAATCACAATTACGGTACTCTGAAACATACAAGAAAATAGACTCAATCAAATCAAATACTTTATACCACTGTTCTCCGTATATATAACGTTTTATAATGGTTAGCTGAGAATCTTGTCTCATCGTATCGGTGCTATAATTAGGAACGTGATCTGCAGGGTTGTTAAAATAATGAATCCATATTTTCTTTGAGCATATTGGCGCGATCAAACTCAAAAGACTGTTTCCGAAAACTTCCAAATATAAGCAATTCCAAATCGCCTTTCTAGTTTGGTCATTTAAGCCATACAACTGAAAAACATCCTCTACTTCAACATGCCCATATCTTTGAGAGAACGGCTTAACCATAAATAGCCTGCCTTTTTGCTGTGTTAGTTATGTAACGTTTACCGCCAGTTAAGTCCATCAATGATATGACATACAACGGACAGTGGGAAGGTGTGGATATACCTGCGCGTTATGCCTGTCCCCGTCTTCTCATGCCCTACTACTTGCTGCAAGTGAGTGATGTCATTCATCCATCCAGTGGCCGCTGTAACAACGCTATGTCTAAAGCTATGCACTATCCTCCGCTGGTTGTGGATGTCTCTGTATGGGATGTTAAGCTCTTCCCTGATATCTGACATCACCTTACCAATCTTAGCCATATTGGTTCCCGCTACTTCACTGAAAAGCTCCGTCTTCTTGCTTGCAGCAAAATCCAGAAAACCTAAATCAATAAGATGGTTATGGAGAGGAACCTCCCTCGCTGCGTTCTCAGTTTTTCCGTCCGTAATGAGTAGATAGTGACGATTACTATCATCGTCATATCTCACTTGTGATTTAGTGAGGGTGGCAATCTCTCCCCTTCTTGCTCCTGTATACGCAAGAAGCAGGATAATCCATTTGAGCCATTCAGGCTTGGCCTCTTCGATTGCATAACTGACAAAGCTCTTCATCTCACTGTTTGTATAAGCCCCATAGCGAGCGCTAGACGGCGGAGCTATGACACCATCTGTAGGGGATGCTGTAAGTACGTCCTTTTCTTCCTGCAAAAATGTTTTAAACAAAGATTTATAAATTTTTAAATGCTTGTGAATCGCCTCCGTCCCTATCAGGTGTTTCTCCGGCACATCACACGCAATGAGCTGTTTTATATTCATAGACCTGTAAGGCTGTATGACTCGCTTAGGGAGGCCTTCTACCACCTCCATCACCTGCTTTATGTCCCTCTTTGTGATGGTAGCTACATCCCTATCATCTCCAAGTATGGTTAATAACACTTCCATATAGCGCTCATTTGCAGAGTGGATAGCAGCAGTCCATCCCTTCCCCCGCTCATGTTTGTATTGCGCCCAAGCTTCTCCTAAATGCAGCCCCTTCTTTTGCTCTATCTGCTTCTCTGGAGGAAGGGAGAGCGGCATAGAGAGCGGGAAAGCTCTAGCTGCCCTTTCAAGCATTCGATTAGTGTTAAGCGCGTTAAGCTGGAGACAGAGAGCTTCTGGAGTTAACTGGCGATTCTTAACCTGAAGGATAAAAGGCATTAAAGCTATCATCAAAACACTGGCCTCACGATGGCTATCAGTGTTCAGAGAGCGCCTAAACATTTTCCCATCTGGAAGGCAAAACTGAATGTAGTAGATAGAGTCCCGAAGGAAGGTATAGCGGATACGTTTCGTAAGCAAAATCAACACTGCCTCTGTTACAGTTCATACAGGAAAATGAACAGAAGCTTATGTAACGCAATGAATTGTATAAAAAATTAACCCCCTACGCTGGCATTATCCAGATCAGGTGGTACGGGTATTTCTCAGCCTTCAACGAAGAAGGGCACCCCGAGTCAAAATAGTGAAATTGTTAAGCGTTGTGGAATTTACCGCAACTCACCGGTTCATACAACAAGCCTTTAGCCCTGCAACGACACCCGCGCGGCCATCATGCTCATCAAGCGACCGGGCGGGATTGCATTCCGCTGCTGGCGGGCGGAAAATGATGACATCATGCGCTATTTAGCCTACCGAGGATATACGCCATGGCCGTTTATCACCATGCGCTGGTACTGATTAACAGCAGTCAGGACGGCGTCCCGCTGCTCGAGCATGCCGCCAGAATGGCAGAAGAGAACGGCATGCGCATCACCATCGCCCACATCAGCACCGACTATCGGGCGCTGAACTATGTTTCCGACAGCCTGCGCGACGATCAGGTCTCGCAGGAGGTGATCCAGGCTAAGGCCCTGCTCAACGAGCTGGCCTGCACTGTCTCCCTGCCGGTTGAAACCCTCTCGCTGGTGACCACCCGCCGGTTTGAAGACGTGGAAACCTGCGTTCGGCAGCGGCAGATCGATTTAATTATTGCCGGGCACCATAATCGACTGCTGGGCGTCCTCTCCTCACACTCGCTGGAGTACATCAATCACTTAACCGCAGACGTGCTGATCAAGCACCTGCCCTAGCGCAATTCTCCCTGCAGCAGGGAAAAACAGGCTTCGATAAGCGGCGGCAGCGCCTGCGGGCCGCGCATCAGGGCCACCGTACGGGTCAGCGCCGGCTGCTGCAACTGGGCGACCTGGAGCGCCGGGTCCTGCAGATGGGTGGTGTACAGCGCCGGCAGAATGGCCACCGCTAAGCGCGAGCGCACCAGGCCATACAGGGTTTCGATATAGTCCACCTGGTAGCGGGTGGTCAGCGTCAGGCGATGGCTCTCCACTAATGCCGCCACCAGCCGTTGAATATTACCCTTCGAGAAGACGGCAATATCCCTCCCCACCAGCTGTTTCCACGGCAAGTGCGCCTGCGCGGCCAGCGGATCGTCACGGTGCAGCACCGCCACAAAGGGATCTTCGCGCAGCGGATAGACCAGCAGTTCAGCAGGCACTGAGCTGTCGATCGCCCCGATGCCGAAATCAATCTCGCCGCGCAGCAGCGCCTGGATAAGCGCATCGTTGGTCTGATCGTGAAATTCAATGCGCAGACGCGGAAAGGCCTGGGCCAGGGTCTGCGGCAGCAATGGGAACAGCAGCGAACTGACCGACGGCACCAGACCGATGCGCACTGTCCCGTCGCCGCCCGCCTCGACGATCTGCTGCATATCGAAAAAGGCCGCCTGCGCTACGCTGAGGATCCGCTGGGCGTGGGGTAAAATCGCCGCCCCCAGTTCAGTCAGGGTGACCGCCGAAGCGGTACGGTTGACCAGCTTGCCGCCGAGCACTGTTTCAATTTGCCGCAGCGCGCTGCTCAGCGCCGGCTGGCTAATCGCCAGCCGACTGGCGGTATCGGTAAAATGGCGCAGCTGGGCCAGAGTGACGAAATACTGAAGCTGTTTAAGAGAGAGCGCGGGCAGACGCTGCCAGGGTTCGTTCATTATCGGGTTCGCTACGGTGGTCCTGCACAATAACCCGAGCTTATCGGGTGATAAATTTATTCATCTGGGCAAACGTTTGCTGTGCCCCTAGAGTATCCGCATTATCCTTGTGCCGGAGTGGTTATGTCCAGCAATGCTCAAGTCCGTCGTCGCGCCGTGCAGGCCGCGCGCGGCGAATTCCCGTTTGATCTGCTGCTGGTCGAGGCGCAGATCGTCGATATGGCCACGGGCGAAATTCGCCCCGCTGACGTCGGTATCGTCGGCGAAATGATCGCCAGCGTCCACCCGCGCGGCAGCCGCACCGACGCCCATGAAGTACGTTCCCTGGCCGGTGGCTACCTGTCCCCCGGCCTGATGGACACCCACGTACACCTCGAAAGCTCGCACCTGCCGCCGGAGCGCTACGCGGAAATCGTCCTCACCCAGGGCACCACCGCGGTGTTCTGGGATCCGCATGAGCTGGCCAACGTCCTCGGCGTCGAGGGCGTGCGCTACGCGGTTGACGCCAGCCGCCATCTGCCGCTGCAGGTGATGGTCGCCGCGCCGTCCAGCGTCCCCTCCACGCCAGGTCTCGAAATGTCCGGCGCCGATTTCGCCGGCGCGGAGATGGAGACCATGCTCGGCTGGCCGGAAGTGCGCGGTGTGGCGGAAGTGATGGATATGCACGGCGTGCTGCACGGTAGCGAGCGGATGCAGGAGATTGTCCAGGCCGGTCTCAACAGCGGCAAACTGATTGAAGGCCACGCCCGCGGCCTGAGCGGCGCTGACCTGCAGGCCTACCTCGCCGCCGGCGTCACCTCCGATCATGAACTGACCTCGGCGGACGACGCGCTGGAAAAACTGCGCGCCGGTCTGACGATCGAGATCCGCGGCTCGCACCCCTATCTGCTGCCGGATATCGTCGCGGCGTTAAAAACGCTGCCGCACCTCTCCTCGCAAATCACCGTCTGCACCGATGACGTGCCGCCGGATATGCTGCTGGAGAAAGGCGGGATCATCGCCCTGCTTAACCTGCTGATCGAGCACGGTTTACCGGCGGTCGATGCGCTGCGATTCGCCACCCTCAACGCCGCTCTTCGCCTGCAGCGCCACGATCTCGGGCTGATTGCCGCCGGGCGGCGCGCGGATTTGGTGGTGTTTGATTCCCTGGAGAAACTGGTGGCCCGTGAAGTCTACGTTGGGGGGGAACGGCTGGCCCATGCCGGCCGCCTGCTGAAGCCGATCGCCCCCGCGCCGGGCGTGACGCCGCCGCGCGATACTTTGCCGATCGCCCCCCTCCGCGCCGATGACTTTGTTCTGCGCGTCCAGGGCATTCGTCACGGCGTCGCCCGCCTGCGTCATATCCGCGGCGCGCGCTTCACCCAGTGGGGCGAAGTGGAAGTGCAGGTTCGTGACGGGAAAGTCCAGCTGCCCGCCGGCTTCAGTCTGATCTGGGTTAAACACCGCCACGGCCGCCACCAGGCGACACCGCAAATCGCCCTGCTCGAAGGCTGGGGTGAGCTGCGCGGCGCCATCGCCACCAGCTACTCCCACGACTCGCACAATCTGGTGGTGCTCGGGCGCGACGCTGATGATATGGCGCTGGCGGCCAACCAGCTTATCGCCTCCGGCGGCGGGATGGCGCTGGCGCAACAGGGCGAGATCCTTGCCCATGTGGCAATGCCGATTGCCGGCATGCTGTCGGATCTCCCGGCCGCCGAGCTGGCGCGTCAGTTCCGCGAGCTGCGCGATCTGAGCAGCCAAGTCGCCGACTGGGAGCCACCGTACCGGGTGTTCAAGGCCATTGAAGGAACCTGCCTTGCCTGTAACGCCGGGCCGCATTTAACCGATTTGGGTCTGACCGACGGCGGCAGCCGTCAGATAGTCGACCCGTTGATAGCCTGCCGGGAGACCCCGGAGCCAACCGATCACAACAATAATCCTCAGGGAGCCTGAGCATGGCCGATAACACACTTCACTCATCCGCCCGCGCTAACTGGCTGGAGCGCCGCTTTGCGCTGCGCTCGCGCGGCGGTACGCTACGCACTGAATGCCTGGCCGGGATCACCGGCTTTCTCGCCGCCGCCTATTTACTGGTGGTCATCCCGGGGCTGCTGGCGATCGGCGGGATGGACAAAGGCGCCGCCACCACCGGCACCATTCTGGTCTTCGTCGTCGGCTCTCTGCTGATGGCGTTTTATGCCAACCTGCCGTTTATCGTCGGCCCGGGGATTGGCGGCTCGGTGCTGGTGGGAGTGACGCTGGCCGGTAGCGAAGGGATTGGCTGGCAGACTGGCCTCGGGATTGCCTGCTGGTCGGGGATCCTCTTCTTCCTGCTGACCCGCTTTGGCCTGCGCGAAGTGGTCACCCGCTCGGTACCGCAGTCGATCAAGCTTGGGCTCACCGCCTCCATCGGCCTGTTTGTCGCCGTCCTCGGCTTTCGCAATGCCGGGCTGGTGCTGGCCAATGCGAAAACCAACGCGCTGATGCTCGGCGACTTTCTCGCCCCCGGCGCGCTGGTGGCGCTGTGCGGCCTGTTCCTGGCGATAGCCCTGCAGGCGCGTAAGGTTCCGGGCGCGATTTTGTGGGCCATTCTGTGCGCCACGCTGGTGGGCATCCCCTTCGGCGTCACCCATTTGCCGACAAGTTTTATCGACGTTCCCCATTCGCTAACCCCGGTGCTGGGGCAGGTTGACCTGTTGGGGGCGTTAAACATCGCCTTCCTGCCGTTCCTGTTCGTCTTTTTCGCTTCTGAGTTTTTCTCCACCATGGGAACGACGCTGGCGGTGGGCGGCGAGGCGGGGCTGCTGGATGAAGAAGGCAACATGCCGCAGATTAATCGCCCGTTTATGGTCGATTCGATTGCCGCCGCGCTCGGCCCATGGGTGGGCATCCCGGCGGCGACGGCACTGATTGAGTCTTCGGCGGCAGCGGAAGCCGGCGGCAAAACCGGCCTCACCGCCCTGTCGGCGGCGGTAATGTTCCTGCTGATGCTGCTGTTCACGCCGGTGGCGTTGATGATCCCGAAAGAAGCCACCGCCCCAGCGCTGATCCTGATTGGCCTGAACATGTTCAGCGGCCTGCGCAAAGTGGATCTTGGCAACTTCACCGACGGGCTGCCGGTGCTGATGATGGTGATGATCACCCTTATCGCCAACAGCTTCGGCACCGGGATTGCCGGCGGGCTGCTGTTTTACATTGTGATCAAGGCTATCGCCGGCAAGTGGCGGGAAATCCCGATTGGCCTGTGGGTGCTGGCTGTCCCGCTGGTGTATTACTTCGCGACCTTAGTCAGGCATTAAGCCCTTCACAATGTGATTTCACCTCTTCATATAACAAACGCACCGCGGCAGAGAGCTGTTTGCGGTGCGGGCAAATCAGATTCAACGGCACCACATCCCCCTGATAACGCGGTAGCAGGCGCCGCAGGCGCCCCGCCCGCAGATCGTCGCTGACGTCGAGCATCGATTTATAGGCAATGCCCTCCCCAGCCACCGCCAGCCGACGGATCACCTCGGCGTCGTCGCTCATCACCGTGCCGGAGACCTTCTGCTGCTGAACCACGCCGTCGAGGCTCAGCGACCAGCGGTCGAACGGACGGCCGCGCAAAATGTAGATCAACGCATTGTGCTGGCTGAGCTCCTCGAGGGTCTGCGGTTCGCCGTGGCGGGCGATCCACTCAGGCGAGGCCACCAGCACCCGACGATTTTCCGGCGCCACCGGCAGCGAGATAAACGAGGCATCGTCGTTATTGCCATAGCGAAACGCGACGTCCACCGGATCTTTAAACACGTCGGTCAGCTGGTCGGAAAAGAGCAACCGCAAACGCAGCGCCGGGTGGCGTTGGCGGAAATCACGGAACAGGGTCAGGAGCAGGTTACGCCCGAGGTCCGACGGCACGGCAATCTGCAACATGCCGCGAACTTCATCGTCCGGGGTCTGGATCTTCTGCAGACCGGCCTCGAGGGTATCGAGCATCTGGGTGGCGTAGGGCAGCCAGGTCTCCCCCTCCGGCGTCAGGCGCAGGCTGCGGGTCGAACGGGCAAACAGGCGAATATTGAGGATCGTCTCCAGACGCTTAATCGCCGCGCTGACCTGCGCCGGCTGCTGCCCGGATTCACGCGCCGCATCGCTAAAACTGCCCAGTGCCGCGGCGCGGACAAATAAGGTCAGATCTTCCAGCCTGAACATGCCGATTCTCCCCTGCTTCAGATTGCTCCCAAAATACGCATCACCGTCGCTGCAACGCAAGCGGCGCAAGACTTGTGCCGTGTTTTGCTTACACTTTTTAAAAATCCAGTGCTTGCCATTTCAGCAACGCATCAGGAATGATACGAGGCTGCTAATTTGAGTCCAGGTAATAATGAGGAAATTATGCGTAAAACAAAAATGATGCTTCTGGGCGTACTTCTTGCCACCGCTGGCGCCAGCTGGACGGCTACTGCCGCGGGGATCGATCAGTATGCGCTGAAAGAGTTCACTGCCGATTTCACCCAGTTTCACATCGGCGACACCGTTCCGGCGATGTACCTCACCCCGGAATACAACATCAAACAGTGGCAGCAGCGTAACCTGCCTGCACCTGACGCCGGCAGCCACTGGACCTACATGGGCGGTAACTACGTGCTGATCACCGATACCGAAGGCAAAATTCTCAAAGTGTACGATGGCGAGATCTTCTATCATCGCTGATCCGCGCAACCTCCACGTCCGCCCCGGCGAGCCAGCGGACTCTCCGGCGCTGCGCCAGATCTTCCTGCGGGCGCGCAGTTTATCGTGGACCTGGCTTCCCGCCGCGGCGTGGCGGCTGGAGGATTTCGATGCCGCCACCGCGGATGAACAACTGTGGGTCGCGGAATGCGACGGCCAGCCGGTGGGCTTTGCCGCCGTATGGACCGCCGATAATTTCCTTCACCATCTGTTTGTCGACCCCGACTGGCAGGGCAAACATATCGGCAGCGCGCTGCTGGCGCAGGTCGAACGGAGCTTTACCGCCAGCGGAACGCTGAAATGCCTGATGGAAAATAAAAACGCCCTGCGCTTCTACCAGCGTCATGGCTGGACCATCGAAGCACAGGGCGCGTCGCCCGAGGGCAGATACTGGCTGATGCGCTCGCCGCGGCCTTAAACGGCGCGGAAGGCAATCTCACCCGGGATCACTTCTCCCTGCCAGTACATCTGGGCCGCCACCCGGCCCGCCAGCTGGCGGTAGATGTCGGTAAATTCGCTGTCCGGACGCGCCACCACCGTCGGCGTGCCGTTATCCAGATCTTCCCGCAGCGTAATATGCAGCGGCAGCTGACCCAGCAGCTGGGTGTGGTATTTCTCGGCCAGTTTTTGCGCGCCGCCGGTGCCGAAGATAGGCTCGTGGTGCCCGCAGTTGCTGCAGATATGCATGCTCATGTTTTCCACGATCCCCAGCACCGGCACTTCCACTTTCTCGAACATCACGATGCCTTTTTTGGCGTCGATCAGCGCGATGTCCTGCGGCGTGGTGACCACCACCGCACCGGTCACCGGAATGTTCTGCGCCAGGGTCAGCTGGATGTCGCCGGTGCCCGGCGGCATATCCAGCACCAGGTAATCAAGATCCGGCCACAGGGTCTCCTGCAGCATCTGCATCAGCGCCTTGCTGGCCATCGGACCACGCCAGACCATGGCGTTGTCGTCAGTCACCAGGTAGCCGATAGAGTTGGTGGCCAGGCCATACTTGATGATCGGCGCCATATGGGTGCCGTCCGGTGAGGTCGGGCGACTGTCTTCGGCGCCCAGCATGGTCGGAATCGACGGACCGTAGATATCGGCATCAAGAATGCCCACCTTCGCCCCTTCCGCCGCCAGGGCCAGCGCCAGGTTTACGGCAGTAGAAGATTTACCGACGCCGCCTTTGCCGGAGCTGATGGCGATAATGTTCTTCACGCCGTTGACCCCGGGCTGGTTTTTCACGCGCTTGAGGGTCGCGATGCTGTGGGTCAGCTTCCAGTCGATGGCCTTCGCGCCAGTGATGCGCAGCAGCTCGGCGCTGCACTGCTCTTTCAGCACTTCGAAGGCGCTGCTCCAGACGAACGGCATCTGCAGCTCAATATGAACGGTATCGTCCAGCCAGGCGACATGGTGCAGCGCCTTGAGGGCGGTGAGATTATGCTTCAGGGTTGGGTGCTGGAAATTGGCCAGCGTCCCGGCGACCATCGCACGTAGGCGCTCAGGGGATTTGGCCTGGGATTGCGAATTCATCCCGACTCCTTTGTTGTTTTGAGATGCTTTCAGTAATCACAGAGTTTATCACAGCTAACGATTATCCATATATGGGCAGCCATTTATGGCGCACCCACAGCCCTTTTGGTAATATCGGAAGCCCTTTTTACAACAGAAGATGTAATGCTCACTATGACTCAAGTCGCGAAGAAAATTCTGGTAACGTGCGCCCTGCCGTACGCCAACGGCTCCATCCACCTCGGCCACATGCTGGAGCACATCCAGGCTGATGTCTGGGTCCGTTACCAGCGAATGCGCGGCCACGAGGTCAACTTCATCTGCGCCGACGACGCCCACGGCACGCCGATCATGCTCAAAGCGCAGCAGCTCGGTATCACACCGGAGCAGATGATTGGCGAGATGAGTCAGGAGCATCAGACCGATTTTGCCGGCTTCGACATCAGCTATGATAACTATCACTCGACGCACAGCGACGAGAACCGCGAGCTGTCGGAGCTTATCTACACCCGTCTGAAAGAGAACGGTTTTATTAAAAACCGCACCATCTCTCAGCTCTACGATCCGGAAAAAGGTATGTTCCTGCCGGACCGTTTTGTGAAAGGCACCTGTCCGAAGTGCAAATCTCCGGACCAGTATGGCGATAACTGCGAAGTGTGCGGCGCGACCTACAGCCCCACCGAACTTATCGACCCGAAATCGGTGGTCTCCGGCGCTACGCCGGTGATGCGTGACTCCGAGCACTTCTTCTTCGACCTGCCGTCGTTCAGCGAAATGCTGCAGGCGTGGACCCGCAGCGGCGCGCTGCAGGAGCAGGTAGCGAACAAAATGCAGGAGTGGTTCGAATCCGGCCTGCAGCAGTGGGACATCTCCCGCAATGCGCCGTACTTCGGCTTCGAAATTCCCAACGCGCCGGGCAAATATTTCTACGTCTGGCTGGACGCGCCGATCGGCTACATGGGCTCCTTCAAGAACCTGTGCGACAAGCGCGGCGACACCACCAGCTTCGACGAATACTGGAAGAAAGACTCCACGGCCGAGCTGTATCACTTTATCGGCAAGGACATTGTCTACTTCCACAGCCTGTTCTGGCCGGCGATGCTGGAAGGCAGCAACTTCCGTAAGCCGACTAACCTGTTCGTGCACGGCTACGTGACGGTTAACGGCGCGAAGATGTCCAAGTCGCGCGGGACCTTTATCAAGGCCAGCACCTGGTTAAATCATTTCGACGCTGACAGCCTGCGCTACTACTACACCGCCAAGCTCTCCTCGCGCATCGATGACATCGACCTGAACCTGGAAGATTTCGTGCAGCGCGTGAACGCGGATATCGTCAACAAGGTGGTTAACCTCGCCTCACGCAACGCCGGCTTTATCAGCAAGCGTTTCGACGGTGTGCTGGCCGCTGAGCTGGCCGACCCGGCGCTGTATAAAACCTTCACCGACGCGGCAGAAAGCATCGGTGAAGCATGGGACAGCCGCGAGTTCGGTAAGGCAATCCGCGAAATCATGGCCCTCGCCGACGTGGCTAACCGCTACGTCGACGAGCAGGCGCCGTGGGTGGTGGCGAAACAGGAAGGCCGCGACGCCGACCTGCAGGCCATCTGCACCATGGGCCTGAACATGTTCCGCGTGCTGATGACCTGGCTGAAGCCGGTGCTGCCGCAGCTGGCGGCGCGTGCGGAGGCATTCCTCAACAGCGAACTGAGCTGGGATGCCATTCAGCAGCCGCTGCTGGCGCATAAGGTCAATCCGTTCAAGGCGCTGTATAACCGCATCGAGATGAAACAGGTGGAAGCCCTGGTGGAAGCCTCTAAAGAAGAGGTGAAAGCCACCGTGGCGCCGGTCACCGGTCCGCTGGCGGACGATCCGATTCAGGAGACCATCACCTTTGACGATTTCGCCAAAATCGATCTGCGCGTGGCGCTGATTGAAAACGCGGAATTCGTCGAGGGCTCCGACAAGCTGCTGCGCCTGACGCTGGATCTCGGCGGCGAAAAACGTAACGTCTTCTCCGGCATCCGCTCCGCTTACCCGGATCCGCAGCCGCTGATTGGCCGCCTGACGGTGATGGTCGCCAACCTGGCGCCACGCAAAATGCGCTTCGGCATCTCCGAGGGCATGGTGATGGCCGCCGGCCCTGGCGGGAAGGATATCTTCCTGTTAAGCCCTGACGACGGTGCGAAGCCGGGTCAGCAGGTGAAATAACAAAAAAGCCGGAGAGTATCTCCGGCCTTTTTTTGCCCGGCGGCGCTACGTTTGCACGGGCCTACGGGTTTTGTCGGCCGGGTAAGGCGAAGCCGCCACCCGGCTAAACATCACGCCTTCGGGTGATGCACCCGGTGGGTCAACCCGCGCAGGAAGTTGCGCATAAACTGATCCCCGCACTCGCGGTAGTTTTTATGCTCCGGGGCGCGCATCATGGCGGTGATTTCCGGCACCGACACCCGGTATTTCTGCTCGCTCATGATCGCCTGGATATCGTCTGTTTTCAGCGAGAAGGCGATCCGCAGCTTTTTCAGCACCGTGTTGTTATTCACCCGACGCTCCAGCGCCAGCTCCGGCGCCGAATCATCTTTGCCGCGCTTGTCATAGATAAGGCCGTTGAGGAAACCCGACAGGATAATATCCGGGCAGCGGACAAAACCCTCTTCATCCTCTTTCGTCATCCAGGTATCGAAGCTGGCGGCGGTGGATTCCATATCGGCAAGCGCAAGAATGCGCACCATATCGTTATTATTGGCTTTCAGGGTGTAGCGCAGGCTACGAAGAATATCATTACTGAGCATGAGTGCCTTTTACTGTCGATGTTGCAATGGGGCGCAGTGTAGCAGTTTTACAGGCCAATCGCTTCTTTCAGGCTTTTTAAATAGCGCCGGCTCACCGGCACCGTTTGCCCGGCGCGCATCAGCAGCTCCGCCTGGCCGTTCTCTTCCAGGCGAATCTCCTTCAGGTGCGCCATATTCACCAGATACTGGCGATGGCAGCGCAGCAGCGGCGTGCGGCTCTCGAGGGTGCGCAGGGTCAGCTCGGTAAAGCCCTCTTTTCCCTCGCGATCGGTCACGTAGATGCCGCTCATCCGGCTGCTGACGAAGGCCACATCCTCCATCTGCAGCAGCCAGATACGGCTGTGGCCGGTACAGGGAATGTATTTCAGCGTCTGCCGGGCATCATCCAGCAGCGACACGTCCTGCAGGCTGCGCTCCTGACGCAGGCGGGCCAGGGTTTTCTCCAGCCGCACGGCCTCAATCGGCTTGAGCAGATAGTCAAAAGCGTGCTCCTCAAAGGCTTTCACCGCGTACTCATCAAAAGCGGTGAGAAACACGATATAGGGGCGATGCTCCGGGTCGAGCATCCCGACCATCTCCAGACCGCTGATGCGCGGCATCTGGATGTCGAGAAACAGCACGTCAGGGCGCAGCTTATGTACTGCGCCAATCGCCTCCACCGCGTTGCCGCACTCGCCGACGATCTCGATATCGCGCTGAGTCTCCAGCAAAATACGCAGGTTTTCCCGCGCCAGCGGCTCATCATCGACGATCAATACTCTCAGCATGCATTCTCCTCCAGGGGCAGACGTAGGGTGACACGGGTAAAGCGCTCCGGCTCGCAGGTGACGCTGATGCCGCAGTCGGCGCCAAAACGCGCCCGCAGACGCCTGTCCACCAGATTCATCCCCAGTCCGCTGGCCTGGGGGTTGGCCCGGTACAGCCCGGCGTTATCTTCGATATCCAGCTGCAGCCAGCGATCGTCCTGGCTGGCGCGGATGGTAATTTCGCCGACGCCAAGATGTTGCGATGTACCATGCTTAATGGCGTTCTCCACGATCGGCTGCAGGGTGAAAGCGGGCAGCTGGTGATGCGCCAGCCCCTCGGGCACCGCCATCTGGATCTGCAGGTTAGCCTGAAAGCGGGCCTTCTCAATCTGCAGATAGGCGTTAACATGCTCGATCTCATCGGCAAGCGTGACAATTTCCGTCGGCCGTTTCAGGTTCTTACGAAAGAAGGTCGACAGATACTGCACCAGCTGGCCGGCCTGATCGCTGTCGCGGCGGATCACCGCCTTCAGCGTGTTAAGCGCGTTAAACAGGAAGTGCGGGTTGACCTGGGCGTGCAGGAGCTTGATTTCAGATTGCGTCAGCAGCGCCTTCTGCCGCTCGTACTGTCCGGCGAGGATCTGCGCCGACAGCAGCTGAGCAATCCCCTCCCCGAGGGTGCGGTTGATCGAACTGAACAGGCGATTTTTCGCCTCATACAGTTTAATGGTGCCTATCACCCGCTGGTTCTCACCGCGCAGGGGGATCACCAGCGTCGACCCCAGCTTACAGTGCGGATGAATCGAGCAGCGGTAAGGCACCTCGTTGCCATCGGCATAGACCACCTCCCCGGTCTCAATCGCCCGTTGCGTATACGAGGAGGAGATAGGCTTGCCCGGAAGATGGTGATCGTCGCCGATGCCGGTAAACGCCAGCAGCTTGTCGCGATCGGTGATCGCCACCGCGCCGATATCCAGCTCCTGGATCAGCACCTGGGCCACCTTCATGCTGTTCTCTTCGTTGAATCCCTGACGCAGGATCCCCTCGGTCGACGCCGCCACCTTCAGCGCCGTGGCGGAAAAGGCGGAGGTGTATTTCTCGAACATCGCCCGTTTATCCAGCAGAATCCGCATAAACAGCGCCGCACCGACGGTATTGGTGACCATCATCGGCGCAGCAATGCTCTGCACCAGATGCAGGGCGTCCTGGAACGGGCGGGCAATCAGCAGAATGATCATCATCTGCACCAGCTCGGCCACGAAGGTGATCGCCCCGGCGGTCAGCGGGCTAAAGACCTTGTCCGGCCGGCCGCGTTTGACCAGCACGCTGTGCACCAGCCCGCCCAGCAGCCCCTCAACGATGGTGGAGACCATGCAGCTTAAGGCGGTCATTCCCCCCAGCGAGTAGCGGTGCAGGCCGCCGGTCAGCCCCACCAGCCCGCCGACCACCGGGCCGCCGAGCAGGCCGCCCATCACGGCGCCGATGGCGCGGGTGTTGGCGATGGAGTCTTCGATATGCAGACCGAAATAGGTCCCCATAATGCAAAAAATGGAGAAGGTGACGTAGCACAGCAGCTTGTGCGGCAGGCGAACGGTGACTTGCATCAGGGGGATAAACAGCCGGGTTTTGCTCATCAACCACGCGATGACCAAAAATACGCACATCTGCTGAAGCAGCAGCAACACCAGATCAAATTCGTACATACCCGCAAACCACACATGCCTGAAAGCGCGTACCATACCCTGCCTGGCGAAAACTTTCTTTGAAGCCCTGCATAAAAATGAAAAATGACGGACAGGATCACACTTTTTTCCGGCGCGTTGCGCAGCAAACGCGGCAAAAACCCCGGCGCGGCGCGCTAAACCGCAATTAATGTTTCATTAACACCTGCGCTTCACCGTATAATCCCCCTGTTAACATCAGGAGCCTATTATGAAGCCAGCGAAAATCGCGGTCGTCACCCTCTTCTTACTTATGGCCATCGGCGGGATCAGCGGCGTAATGCTGGCCGGCTATTCCTTTATTGTGCGTGGCGGTGTCGGCTGATCCAGCGGGTCAGACGCTCAAACGCGCGGTCGACGATAATCGCCGCCAGCGCCACCAGCAGCGCCCCCTGAACAATATAGGCGGTATTAAAGCCGCTCAGGCCGATGATGATCGGCGTCCCGAGCGTACTGGCCCCCACCGTCGAAGCAATGGTCGCGGTACCAATATTGACGATGACCGAGGTGCGGATCCCCGCCAGTATTACCGGGCCCGCCAGCGGTAGCTCCACCTTATACAGACGCTGCCAGCCGGTCATTCCCATCCCTTCGGCCACCCCTGACACCCCCGACGGTATCGACCCCAGCCCGGCCAGCGTCCCCTGCAGCACCGGCAGTATGCCATACAGCGCGAGGGCGATGAGCGCGGGCAGCCAGCCAAATCCCAGCACCGGCACCGCCATCGCCAGCACCGCCACCGGCGGAAAGGTCTGCCCGATAGCGGCGATGGTCTCCACCAGCGGGCGAAACGCGCTGCCGGCGGGCCGGGTGACTGCGATCCCGGCCGCCAGGCCCACAGCGGTTGCCGCGAGACTGGACGCCACCACCAGCCAGCCGTGATCGAGGGTTAGCGCCCAGAAGCTCTCCTGCTGATAGACCGGCCGCGGCAGCTCCGGGAACAGCCGACTGAACAGCGGCGCGCTGTAGGGCAGCCCTACCAGCAGGCCGATAAACAGCACGATAAGCCACCACAGCGGCTCACGAAGCGCCTTCATGGCTCGCCTCCTGGCGCAGCAGATCGGCAAAATGCAGCGTGCCGCAGGGCCTGCCTTCGGCATCGACCACCGGCAGCGCCTCGCAGCGCCGGGCGACAAACTGCGACAGCGCTTCCCGCAGGGTCATGGTGACGGTCAGCCCCTCGCCCGCCAGCCGTTCGCCGGGACGCAAATAGTCCCCCACCTCGCGCAGCGACAGCAGGCGCACGCCCAGCTCGCTGCGGCCAAAAAAGGTCTGCACAAAGCTATTTTTCGGCCGCAGGAGCATCTCCAGCGGCGCCCCCTGCTGGACCACCTCGCCCCCGTCCATCAGCACCAGGTGGTCCGCCAGACGCAGCGCTTCGTCAATATCATGGGTCACCAGCACAATCGTCCGCCCCAGCAGCCGGTGGATGCGCAGCATCTCCTGCTGCAGCGCCTCGCGGGTCACCGGGTCGAGGGCGCCGAAGGGCTCATCCATCAACAGCACCTCCGGATCCGCCGCCAGCGCCCGGGCCACCCCCACCCGCTGCTGCTGGCCGCCGGAGAGCTGATGCGGGTAGCGGTCGCGCAGCGTCGCCTCCAGCCCTAACAACGCCATCAGCTCGTCGACCCGGTCGGCGATCCTCGCCCGCGGCCATTTTTGCAGCTGCGGCACAGTGGCGATATTCTGCGCCACCGTCCAGTGCGGAAACAGGCCGATGGACTGGATGGCATAGCCCATCCGCCGCCGCAGGGTCAGGACCGGCTGCTGACGGATGTCCTCGCCGGCAAAACGAATAGTGCCCCGGTCCGGCTCCAGCAGGCGGTTGATCATCTTCAGCGTCGTCGACTTGCCCGAGCCGGAGGTCCCCACCAGCACCGAGAAGGCGCCTTCGCGCAGCTCCAGGGTCAGGTCCTTCACCGCCGGGTGGCCGGCAAACACTTTGCTGACCCCTTCAAACTCAATCATTGGCCTCTCCTTTTAGCCAGGCGCCCCACAGGGCGAACAGGGCATCCACCACCACCGCCAGGGCAATGGTCGGCACCACGCCCAGCAGCACCAGATCCAGCGCACTGCTCAGCAGCCCCTGAAACACCAGCGCGCCAAAGCCGCCGGCGCCGATCAGCGCGGCCACTACCGCCATGCCGACGGTTTGCACGCTGACCACCCGCAGGCTGCGCAGCAGCACCGGCATCGCCAGCGGAAGCTGCACCTGACGAAAGCGCTGCCCGGCGCTCATGCCCATCGCCGTCGCGCTCTCCAGGGCGTCCTGCGGCACCTGCTGCAGGCCGGTCACCACCCCGCGCACCAGCGGCAGCAGCGCATACAAAGTCAGGGCGATCAGGGCCGGCGCCATGCCGGTCCCGGAGACGCCCAGCTCGCCCAGCGCCGGGAAATAGCGCGCCAGACCGGCAAGTGGTGCAATCAGCAGGCCGAACAGCGCCACCGACGGGATAGTCTGGATCACATTGAGCACGGTGAAGGCCGGCGCCTGCCAGCGCGGACGTCGCCACAGCCATACCCCCAGCGGCAGGCCAATGAGCAGGCCCGGCAGCAGGGTGCCGAACAGCAAAAGCAGATGCTGGCGCAGGGCGTCGTCAAATACCTCCTGACGGTTGGCATACTCCTTCAGCAGAGAGAGCTGATCGAGCGCCCCGGTAGCAAGCAGGATGATGGGCAACAGCCAGACTTGCGCATTAAGCAGCCAGCGCCACAGCGGCCGGACGGTAAGATGACGGATGGCCTCGCTGGCCAGCAGCAGACAAAGCGCCAGCGACAGCCACAGGCCGCTGCCGGGCGAGGTGCGCGCCAGCGGCGAGCCGTGCCGGGAGAGCTCAAGCGCCGCCTGTCCGCTGCCCCAGATAAGCAGCGGGAAGAGCAGTTCGGCCAGCAGCAGGTGAAGAAGCGGCACGGCCCTGCCTGGCAACCAGCAAAGCAGCATCCCGGCAAGGACTGCCGCCATCTGAACGCCGGCGAGCCAGGGCATCACCTGCCACAGCCCGCGCCCTTCGCCGGAGAGTAAGCGATTCGGCGCGTAAGTAATAAACGGCAGCGCCAGCGTAACCAGCAGCAGACCTGTCAGCAGCAGGCCGACGCGGTGAGTACAGCGAATGGTCACCGGTGGCTTACTTCAGCAGGCCTTTCTGCTGCAGATAATCTGCCGCCACGCGCTTCGCATCCTGGCCTTCCACCGCAATACGGGCGTTCAGCTGCTGCAAGGTTTTTTCATCGAGGCTGGCAAAGACCGGCTTCAGCCAGTCGGCGATCTGCGGATAGGCTTTGAGCACTGCCTCACGCACCACCGGCGTCGGGGCATAAATCGGCTGCACGCCCTGCGGGTCGCTCAGCGTCTGTAACCCCAGCGCCGCGACCGGGCCGTCAGTGCCGTAGGCCATCGCCGCGTTTACGCCCGAGGTCTGCTGCGCCGCCGCTTTGATGGTCACCGCCGTATCGCCCCCGGCCAGCGACAACAGTTGGTTCTGGTTGAGGTTGAAGCCATACGCTTTTTCAAACGCCGGCAGCGCGTCCGGGCGCTCAATAAACTCCGCCGAGGCCGCCAGCTTAAATTCGCCGCCCTGCTTCAGGTAGCGACTGAGGTCGGCCAGCGAGGTCAGGTGATTTTTCTCCGCCAGGTCCTGGCGCACGGCGATAGTCCAGGTATTGTTGGCCGGCGCCGGGGTGAGCCATACCAGCTGATGTTTCTCCTGATCGAGGCGCTTCACCTTCTCATAGCCCTGTTGGGCATGCTTCCACGCCGGGTCGTTTTCATCTTTGAAGAAGAAGGCGCCATTGCCGGTATATTCCGGATAGATATCCAGCTCGCCGGCGACAATCGCCCCGCGCACCACCGGCGTGGTGCCGAGCTGGATTTTATTAATCGTTTTTACGCCGTGGCTTTCCAGCACCTGCTGGATCATATTGCCCAGCAGCGCGCCTTCGGTATCAATTTTCGAGCCGACCTTCACCGGCTCCGCCGCCTGCAGCGGTAAACTTATCAGGGCGGCCAGCGCCAGCGCACCGGACCATTTCATTGCCATCTTCATCCCGCTTCCCTCAGTTCTTTTGCGCTTCGCTTACAGAAGCTTAAGAGAAAAGCGTAGTCCATTTGCTGGCGATACGAAAAAGAAAAGGCCGATTAATCGGCCTTTAACGTGTCACGTTGAGCTTAAGGGCTATTCCTTACAACAGTTCAAACTCGCTCTGCTTCACGCGGGCGGAGTCCACGCCGATAAAGACATTGAATTTGCCCGGCTCAGCAACGTATTTCATCTGCTGGTTCCAGAACTTCAGCGCGTCGACGTCAATCGGGAAGCTGACGGTTTGCGTTTCGCCCGGCTTGAGGTTGACCTTTTTAAAGCCGCGCAGCATTTTCACCGGCCGGCTCATGGAGGCAGTGACGTCCTGCAGATACAGCTGAATGACCGTTGCCCCTTCGCGTTTGCCGGTGTTGGTCACCTGCACGCTGGCGGTCACGCTGCCGTCGCGCGGCAGGGTGGCTGACGACATGGTGACATCGGAGACGCTAAAGGTGGTGTAGCTGAGGCCGTAACCAAACGGATACAGCGGGCCGTTGGCTTCATCGAAGTAACGCGAGGTGTACTTGTTCGGTTTCTCCGGATTATACGGCCGGCCGGTATTCAGGTGGCTGTAGTAGGTTGGGATCTGCCCCACCGAGCGCGGGAAAGACATCGGCAGTTTGCCCGACGGGTTATAGTCGCCAAACAGCACGTCGGCGATGGCGTGACCGCCTTCAGTGCCGGCAAACCAGGTCTCCAGCAGCGCATCGGCTTGCTGATCCTCTTTCACCAGCGCCAGCGGACGGCCGTTCATCAGCACCAGCACCAGCGGTTTGCCGGTGGCTTTGAGGGCGGCAATCAGATTGCGCTGGCTCTGCGGCAGGGTGATGTCGGTCCGGCTGGAGGCCTCATGCGCCATGCCCTGCGCTTCGCCCACCACGGCAACCACCACGTCGGATTGCTTCGCCGCCGCGACGGCTTCGTCGATCATTTCCTGCGGCGAGCGCGGGTCAACCTGCACCGCGTTCTCATACAGGTTAAGGAAATCGACGATGCCTTTATCGTCAGTGACGTTCGCCCCTTTGGCGTAAATCACTTTACCGTTATCACCCAGCGCTTCTTTGATGCCGGTCAGGACGGTCACCGACTGGTCGGCCACCCCGGCCGCGGACCAACTGCCCATCATGTCGCGTTTGCTGTCCGCCAGCGTGCCAATCACCGCGATGGTGCCGGATTTTTTCAGCGGCAGCGTATCGAGACGGTTTTTCAGCAGTACCAGGCTTTCGCGGGCCACTTCGCGCGCCTCTTTGCGATGCAGGCGGCTTTCCGCGTTGGTGTCCTGCGGGTCAGAATCTTTTGGTCCCAGGTGGCTGTAAGGATCGTTGAACAGCCCCATGTCATATTTGACGTTGAGCACATGACGGGTGGCGTCATCCAGCTCGGCCATGGTCACCTTGCCAGACTTCACCAGCCCCGGCAGGTACTTGCTGTAATACTCGTCACTCATGCTCATGTTGATGCCGGACTTAAGCGCCACGCGCACCGCGTCTTCCGGGTCGGAGGCCACGCCGTGCTTAATCAACTCTTTGATGGCGCCGTGGTCGGAGACCGTGATGCCTTTAAAGCCCCACTGGTCGCGCAGGACGTCTTTCAGCAGCCAGGAATCAGCAGTCGCCGGGGTGCCGTTCAGCGAGTTCAGGGCCACCATCACCGCGCCGCTGCCGGCATCAAGCCCGGCTTTGTACGGCGGCATATAGTCGTTGAACAGGCGCTGCGGGCTCATGTCGACCGTGTTGTACTCTTTCCCGCCCTCCACCGCGCCGTAGGCGGCGAAGTGCTTGACGCTGGTCATCACCGAATAGCGATCCGCCGGGCTCTTGCCCTGCATCGACTCCACCATCGCCTGGCCCATCATCGTGGTCAGATACGTGTCTTCCCCGAACCCTTCGGAAGCGCGTCCCCAGCGCGGGTCGCGGGAGACGTCGACCATCGGCGCCCAGGTCATGTTCAGGCCGTCATCGGCGGCTTCATAAGCTGACACGCGGCCCACGGTCTTCACGGCGTCAAGGTTAAACGATGAGGCCAGGCCGAGGCTTATCGGGAACACGGTGCGCTGACCGTGCAGCACATCGTAGGCAAAGAACAATGGGATCTTCAGGCGGCTAAGCTGCATCACCTGATCCTGCATCACGCGGATATCCGGCCGGGTGACGGTGTTAAAAATCGCCCCCACCTGACCGTTTTTGATCATTTCGCGGATCGCCTCTTTCGGGTTATCCGGGCCAACGCTTATCAGACGCAGCTGGCCGATTTTCTCGTCTACCGTCATTTTTTTCAGCAGATCGGTGACAAAGGCATCCCGCGCCTGCGGGGTCAGAGGGTGGTTACCAAACAGTTCATCCGCCAGCGCGGGTTGCAGCGCCAGACTCACGGCGACGCCTACAGTGCAGAGCCATTTCATTGTTATCTCGCTTTTTCTCAGACGGGGACTCGGTAAAACATAATAAAAACCGCAGTTTGCCATATATATAAACAACGCGCCCGCAGAATGCTAAGGTTCTTCTCTGATTTTTGCGAAACATTCATGCATCAAATTGTCATACAAAGCGCTATGCTTATCCTCGATATTTCGCGCACCACCACAAGGAGTGGAACATGTCATCTGCACCCACTAATACCCATAAAACGTTTCTGGCGGATCTGGCGCGCCTGGTTGGCCCTTCGCATCTGCTGACCGACCCGGCAAAAACCCAACGCTACCGCAAAGGCTTCCGCTCCGGTCAGGGCGAGGCGCTGGCGGTTGTCTTTCCCGGCACCCTGCTGGAACTCTGGCGCGTGCTTAACGCCTGCGTAGACGCCGATAAAATTATTCTGATGCAGGCGGCCAACACCGGCCTGACCGAAGGTTCGACCCCCAACGGCAATGATTACGATCGCGAGATCGTGATTATCAGCACTCTGCGCCTGGAT
>NZ_PJDK01000068.1:0-29643 GCF_002837615.1 Klebsiella sp. X1-16S-Nf21 | reverse complement strand
TCGCCGGCTGAAGCGCCCGTAGCAAGGCGATAGCCTCCTGCGTCTCCGGCAGGCCAATGGTGCCCATCTGACAATAGATCGCCTGCGGCTGACAGGCAGGCGCTATTTGCGCCAGTACCTCGAGGGTAGCCTGACCGTCGGCGAGCATACTGATGATCACCTCGGCATCAGCGACCGCCTGCTGCGGCGTGGTATGCAGGGATAATCCCTGCGCCTGTAAATCTTCGCCGCGTGCTGGCGAACGGTTCCAGCCTGCGACGGTAAAGCCTTTCTTCAGCAGATTGCTGGCAAAAGCATGTCCCATGGCGCCGAGTCCCAGCACCGCGACCTTTGGTAATGTACTCATCTTGTCTGTCCTGATTCGCGTGTTAATAAATGTCGGACGTCTACTATCGCATCTCTGACACGGATGTCAGTAGCAATAACCGCCATAAAAAGTGACACCGTCACTCATGGTCTCACGGCTGTCGGAGCCACGCCAGCAAACGGCGCATCGCTGGCGTCAGCCGGGCATCATCCTGATAACACAGACACAGGCGGCGCTGTGCCCAGCGATCCTGCAGCGCGATGACGGCAAACCGGTAGCGCTGCTGGTAGCGTTCGGCAATGACGCGGGGCAGGATCGCCCCGCCGGCGCCGTGAGCCACCATCTCGCAAAGCCCTTCAAAATGGCTCATCCGGACCCGGACGTTTAGCGCCTGGCCGAGCCCGGCGGCATGTTGTTCAATATGCTGCTGCAGTGCGCTGGTCTGGTAGAGGGCGACCAGCGGCTCGTTGATGACCGCCGCAAACGCCACTTCATTCGCGCCGGCCAGAGGGTGAGTCGGCGGCACAATCAGCACCAGGGGATCATCGGCGACAGGATCCAGATGCAGCGGCCCGGGGTCGACCGCATCGGACACCACTCCAGCCTGCGCCACACCCGCCAGAATGCTGCTGACGATATCCGCGCTGGTGCGCTCTTCGGTGTCGATCTGCACCGCCGGATGCGCTGCCATCCAGGCGGCGAGCTTGCCCGGCAGAAAAGCCGACATCGCCGAGGTGTTGGCGAACAGCCGCAGCGTCCCCTGCTGACCGCGGGCGAAGGCGCTCATCGCCTGGCGCAGACGCTGCTGCTGCGCAAGAAGCGGGCGTGCATGGCGCGCCAGTACCTCCCCGGCCTCAGTCAGCGTCACGCCGCGAGCATGACGCTGCAACAGGGGAACACCGACCTCTGCCTCCAGCTTGCGCACTCTTTCGCTGGCGGAGGCCAGGGCGAGATGGGCCATGGCGGCCCCACCGGTAATACTGCCGCTATCCACGATGGCGATAAACAGTCGCAGATCGGCCAGATCCATCCGCATCACACCCTCCCCACCCTTCGGTTTTCCCGTAGTCTTAGGGCAACATACCGCATTGTGGCTTTAGCGACCAGTGGTTTCAATGTCCCTTTCTACCCTGAAAAGTGAGCCATGATGTTCGATCTCTACATCTTTTATTTACTGCTGATCTTTATCGCCGCCGGACTGGTCAAAGGGGTGACCGGCATGGGATTACCCACCGTGGCGATGGGCCTGCTTGGTCTGCTGATGCCGCCGCAGGCCGCAGCGGCGCTGCTGGTACTTCCCTCGCTGTTAACCAATCTCTGGCAGTTGCTGGCTGGCCCCGCGCTGGCGCAGATTGTGCGCCGCCTCTGGCTTATGATGACCGGGATTATTATGGGAACGCTGGCGGGGTCGTCACTGCTGATCAGCCTCAATCCTCGGTGCTCAGCGCTGGCGCTTGGCACCGTGTTGATAGCCTATGCCGGGTATGCGCTCTGTGGCCCGGCGTTGCAGGTTTCCGCCCGCGTGGAGAAGTGGCTGTCGCCGCTCATGGGCGGTCTGACCGGCGTTATCACCGGGGCGACCGGGGTATTTGTTATTCCGGCCGTTCCCTGGCTGCAGACGCTGGGCTTTCGTCGAGACGAACTGGTGCAGGCTCTGGGGTTGTCGTTTACCCTCTCCACCCTGGCGATGGCGGCCGGCCTCTCCCTGCACGATGGCTGGCATGCTGATTCGCTGCTGCTGTCGGGGCTGGCGCTGTTGCCCGCGCTACTCGGCATGTGGCTGGGACAGTGGATCCGCTCGCGTCTCAGCCCGCGACGCTTTCGTCAGGGCTTTCTGCTGTTCCTGCTGGCGCTGGGAATGGAGCTGATCGCCAGGGGATGGCTGACCTGAATCCGCTAGCGGCGAGTAATGTGCTTCACGTTGTACTTACTGGTGTTCTGGTAGATCTCTGAGAAATCGACGATCGCCCGGTTTTGCGCATAACTCACCGATTGCACCCGCAGCAGGAGGCTGTTTGGCGCTACCTGCAGCAGCTCGGCCTGCTCGCGGGTCGCCAGCACCGGCGTATAGCTGCGGTGGCTCTCGATGATGGTGATATGACACTCTTTTTTGAAATAGTTGAATTTAGACTGCTCGAGGTTACCCACGCTGAGCCAGGGAAAGGTGGCGAATGGAATATAGCTGTTTTCCACGAGGATCGGGACCTCATCAATCAGCCGCAGCCGCCTGACGTAGTAAACTTTTTCCCCCGGCTGGATCTTTAACTGCTGGGCGATGGCCGGAGGAGCATCAAGCAGCGTGAATTCAATGACTTTGTTACGGTAGTTGGTGACGCCTACCACCTGCATCTGGTAGTTAAAGCCCTCCAGTTCTCCCCCGTGATAGTTACTTTTACGCACAATGCAGGTTCCACTGCCGTGCCGCCGCGCGATCAGCTTTTCCTCCTCCAGTAGCGCCAGCGCTTTGCGCAGCGTCATCACCGAGACCTGCAGCTCCGCAGCGAGCGCTTTTTCGCTGGGCAGCATATCGCCGACGGCATAGTCGTCGCTGTTGATGCGGGTCCTCAGTTCAATGGCAATCTTTTTATAAATCACTTTTAGATGTCTCGCTAAGGTGGCGCTCGTCAAACAAATAAGCGAATAACTTAATGTAAATAAAAGATTATTTTTACATTGCAGCGAAAATTTCAACACTAACTCATCTATAAATCTCGCCATATTTATATATCTGTCCGACAACAATATATATGACTTTCATCACAGATGGCCCTTTTCCTGCTCGGGATCCCGGTGGTCTGCTCCTAGTCTGATAAGCCTATTCATCAGGTCTGCGAAGACGAGAGGACAACCATGATTGGCGTGAAAAAGCTTCAGGACTTTTCCAAAGCAATGATCGGGCCGGTGCTATATCTGCCGGCTATCGGCCTGTTGATCGCCCTGTTCAGCATGACCACCAACCGGCTGTGGGTGGATGAAAGCAGCGCGCTCTACCTGTTGGGGAAATTCGTCTCCAGCATGCTCTGGGCGCTGATGAACCATCTCGGGTTTCTGTTCTGCCTTGGGCTGGCCAGCGGCCTGGCGAAAACCCGCAAAGCCGAAGCGGCCTTCGTGGCGGCGATGACCTGGCTGGTGTATCTGGCGGCGAACAATAGCTGGCTGACCCTGACCCATCGCCTGGCGTCCGGTGCCACCAACGCGCAACTGTACGGCAGTGGACAAACCTTTATCTTTGGCTTTCAGGTCATTGATATGGGCGTGTTCCTTGGGATTATCCTTGGCTGCGCCGTCGCCTTTGTCCACAACCGCGTGGTCGGCATTGAGTTTCGCGGCGCGCTGTCGATCTACGGCAACAGTAAGCTGGTGCTGATCGTGATGCTGCCGCTGGTTGGCCTGTTTGCTATCGCCACCGTCTATCTCTGGCCGGTGGTTGAGCTGGGCATTTCGGCGCTGACCGGCTTTATGAAATCCTTTGGCGCCATCGGGGTCTTCCTGTACGGTTTTCTCAACCGGTTCCTGATCCCCACCGGGCTGCATCATCTGATCTGGTCGCCGTTTGTCTTTACCTCGATCGGCGGACAGCTGCTGATTGATGGTCAAACGGTTATTGGCGCCAAGCCCATTTTCCTTGCCGAAATCGCCCGTCATCCCATCGGGGCGCTGAGTGATTCCGCCCGGTTTTTAACCTACGGGATGGTGAAGATCTTCGGCACCGCCGGCATGGCGCTCGCCTTCTACCGTACGGCGAAACCGGAGAATAAGCAGCGGCTTAAAGTCACGCTGATCCCCTTAATTGTGACCTCCGTTCTGGTGGGGATCACCGAACCTTTTGAGTTTCTCTTTATCTTCACCGCCCCGCTGCTGTGGCTTATCTACTCCCTGCTGGACGGTTTTTTCCAGATGCTGGCCTGGCTGCTTCACGTGCGGGTCTGCGCCACCAACGGTCTTATCGATTTTGTCGTCTATAACCTCCCTGCCGGCGCCAGCGTGACGCGCTGGCCGGTATTTGTCGCCCTCGGCCTGCTGGAGACCGCCACCATGTACCTGGTCGGCACCTTCTGTATTACCCGTCTGCGGATGCTCACCCCGGGCCGTGAAGCGGCTGCCGATGCGGAGCCTTCCGAGCAGACGGGCCAGGCAAGCGAGATTGCCGATAAAGGTACGCTGGTGATTGCGGGACTGGGCGGAAAAGAGAATGTCTGCGTAGTGGAAAACTGTTTTACCCGTCTGCGGGTCGATGTGCGCGACCCCGCCCTCATCCAGCAGTCGCTGTTGAAAGAGAGCGGCGGGAGCAGCGTGCTGATTAAAGGCAACCATGTCCAGGTGATCTATGGCCTGGGGGTTAACAAAATTCGAACGGCGGTCAACGCCAGTCTGGGTGTTACTGAATAACGAGGTGGTAAATGAAAGATAATTTTGTGGTCACGATTGCCGGCGGCGGCAGTACTTATACCCCTGGGATTGTGATGATGTTGCTGGAAAATATGTCGCGCTTTCCCCTGCGGGAGATCCGTCTGTACGACAACCATCACCAGCGTCAGAAAACGATCGGCGACGCCTGCGCTATTCTGGTGGCAGAACGCTTCCCGCAGGTGAAGTTCAGCTATACCACCGATCCGCAGGCGGCCTTCACTGACGTCGATTTTGTGATGGCGCATATTCGCGTCGGTCTGTATGAAATGCGGGAAAAGGATGAAAAGATCCCGTTAAAATATGGCGTGCCGGGACAGGAGACCTGCGGTCCGGGTGGGATTGCCTACGGCATGCGCTCCATTGCCGGGGTGCTGGAGCTGGTCGATTATATGCAGCAATACGCTCCGAACGCCTGGATGCTCAACTATTCCAATCCGGCGGCCATCGTCGCGGAAGCCACCCGTCGCCTGCGACCCGACGCGCGCATCATCAACATCTGCGATATGCCGGTGGCTATCGAGGGGCTGTTTGCCGACATCCTCGGCCTGCCGTCGCGCAAGGCGCTGAACGTCCGCTACTATGGCCTGAACCATTTCGGCTGGTGGACCCGTATCACCGATAAAGCCGGTAACGATCTGATGCCGGCGCTGAAGCGTCACGTGGCGGAACAGGGATACAGCAGTCCAAAAGAAGATTTTCAGCATAAAGCGCCAAGCTGGATCGAAACCTTTAAAAAGGTGAAGGATGTGTTTGCCCTCGATCCGTCGACACTGCCTAACACCTATCTGAAATACTACCTCTATCCTGACTATGAGGTGGCGCACGCCGATCCAGACTTTACGCGGGCGAACGAGGTGATGGCCGGACGTGAAAAAGAGGTCTTCGATATGGCCCGGGAGATTACCCGTCGGGGCACGGCGGAAGGTGCGCATTTTCATGCCGGGGCCCATGCCACCTTTATCGTCGACCTCGCCTGCGCCATCGCTTTTAACACCCAGGAGCGGATGCTGTTGATCGTTGAGAACAACGGGGCGATCGCCAACTTTGATGAGACGGCGATGGTGGAAGTCCCCTGCCTGGTGGGCGTCAATGGCCCGGAGCCGCTGGCGATGGGGAAAATCCCGTCGTTCCAGAAAGGGTTGATGGAGCAGCAGGTGGCGGTCGAAAAGCTGGTGGTTGACGCCTGGGTTGAGGGTAGTTACCAGAAACTGTGGCAGGCCATCACGCTATCGAAAACGGTGCCCAGCGCCGCGGTGGCGAAAGCCATCCTCGATGAACTGATCGTCGCCAACGAAGGCTACTGGCCCGCACTGCACTGATCTTTTTCGTGATGGGTAAAATGCAGAGGATCCCCCTTCTCTGCATTTTTACCCAGCGTTCCCGCCGGCCACACATTCATCCTATAACCTCCCCCACGGGCTTTCTTCCCCTCCAGACCGATGCCAGAAGGCCGCCCATCCTCGTTTTACCCTGATTACAGCAATGAAATATAAATTCTATTCTTAGATATTATGGCGTAAAAATGTGATCTGCGTTGTATTCTTTGATTTACATTAACCCACTGAAAACAACATCATTATTACCATGATGTAAATTTAACCTGGTTTTCATGGGGATATGCACCTTGTATCCTTTGTGATTGGCTTCATGCATTTACCATTCTGCAACACCAATTTGAAATTAAATTTTCATAATGTGATCTTGTAGCATGCTCATTCCATTTCTTTGTGCCATATTCTTATCACGATAAATCGCCGCAACGACAGCAACGTGTCACAACAGGGCGCTGTCCACCGGCAGACGTCGGCGCTGCCGACGCACTGAAGACCGCTAACCCGAAAAGGAGAACGGATATCGACTACATCCATGTCAACACCAAGCCGTAAACCTCTTTGACCGCCATTGCTGAGCGTACCCTGCCATGTGCTGAGCAATTACACAAAGAAGAAAAATCATTTAGTTCAGTTAGATACGACAACACAGGCGTAATAAATCCTGACTGGGGAGATGTATTTTTATCTTGTGTCGTTCAATAAAATAAAGGGACTACCATGTCATTTATAACAAACCTGAACCAGCAACAGAGAAAACGACTTCATCAGATCACCTTAGTGGCCACCTTCGGCGGCCTGCTTTTCGGTTACGACACCGGCGTTATCAACGGCGCCTTTTCCTCACTGAAGCAGTATATGGCGCTGACCCCGACTACCGAAGGGCTGGTGATGAGCGTCCTGCTGATCGGCGCCGCGCTGGGCAGCGTGTTTGGCGGCAAGTTTGCCGACTTCTTCGGCCGGCGAAAATATTTACTCTTCCTCTCCTTTATTTTTCTTATCGGCGCCCTGCTTTCCGCCGCAGCCCCCGATATCACTACCCTGCTGATTGCTCGTGCCCTGCTGGGCTACGCCGTCGGCGGCGCGTCGGTCACTGCCCCCACTTTTATTTCGGAAGTGGCGCCTACCGAGATGCGCGGTAAGCTGACCGGCCTGAATGAAGTCGCCATTGTCATTGGCCAGCTGGCGGCGTTTGCCATCAACGCGATCATTGGCATCATCTGGGGCCATCTGCCGGACGTCTGGCGCTATATGCTGCTGGTACAGGCCATTCCCGCTGTCTGCCTGTTTGTTGGCATGTGGCGCGCGCCGGAAAGCCCGCGCTGGCTGATCAGCAAAAATCGCCACGAGGAAGCGCTGCATATTCTCAAACAGATCCGCCCGGCGGAACGCGCGCAGAAGGAGTATGACGACATCTCCACCCTGATCAAAATTGAAGCCGGCAATAAGTACAGCGCTCAGGGCACCTTCACGACTATCCTCAAAACGCCATGGATCCTCAAAATTTTGCTGGTCGGTATTACCTGGGCCGCGTTGCAGCAAACTACTGGGGTTAACGTCATTATGTACTACGGCACGGAAATTCTGAGTGCCGCCGGCTTCTCAGAACGTACCTCGCTGATCTGTAACGTGCTGAACGGTGTCTTCTCCGTCGGCGGTATGCTGATTGGCGTGCTGTTCCTTGTCGACCGTTTCAAACGTAAGACGATCATTATCTACGGCTTTGCCATTATGGCCACGCTGCACCTGATTATCGCCGCTGTCGATTACACCCTGGTGGGCGATCTGAAAGCCACCGCCATCTGGCTGCTGGGCGCGCTGTTCGTCGGTGTGATGCAGGGTTCCATGGGCTTTATTACGTGGGTGGTATTAGCTGAGCTGTTCCCGTTGAAATTCCGCGGGCTGTCGATGGGGATCTCGGTATTTTTCATGTGGATCATGAACGCGGTGGTCAGCTACCTGTTCCCGCTGCTGCAGGCGAAACTGGGCCTTGGGCCGGTCTTCTTCATCTTCGCAGCCATCAACTACTTAGCGATTCTGTTCGTGGTCTTCGCCCTACCGGAGACCTCCAATAAATCGCTCGAGCAGTTAGAAGAAGAGCTGTCAGCGAATCATGAGGGTAAAAAATCTACGCGTCTCACCAGGGAGGTTGGCTATGATCGATAACATCACGCTGGATAATCTGCATATCGGCTGCAAGGCCAGTAATAAAGCGGAAGTGATCGCTATGATTGGCGCGGAGTGTAAAGCCAAAGGATATGTGAATCAGGAGTGCGTTCACTTTCTGCTGGAGCGTGAACATCAGGTTTCCACTTTTTTGGGGAATGGCATCACCTTGCCACATTTGCCGAAATCCGCGACGGATATCATTCTCAAAACCGGCATTGAGATCTTTCAGTTCCCTGATGGCGTTATCTGGGATCGCAGCAACGTGATGTTTATTGCCATCGGCGTCATCGCGAAAGAAAAAGAGCATATTGATGTGCTCAAAGAAATTGCCTCGATATTTAGCGATGAACTGATCGCTAACGCGCTGTCATTAATTTCAGACAAAAATGACTTCCTGAAAATTCTGCAACATAATGCCTTGCCTCATTAGGTATGACGCCAGCCGGAGCCTTGGCTCCGGCTGTTTCAGACCACTCCCGCAAGCGGCCAGCGGTGAATAGTGAATAGGTTTTAATTTAGCTGGTGATAGAGCCACATAAAATAATAACAATGGAAATTACCGTCATATTGTTAAATGGGCCATGGAGAATATTTCACTGCCACAATAAATTTTAAAAAACACCTATAAAAACAAGTGATTTCGTTTTTTTTACCCACCATTCTCTACGCCTTTCCATTGCCATGCTGCGATCGCTGCATGCCAGTGATTACTGCGCTATTCCATAAATTTTGATTTATATCAATACCTCGTCGGGCATTAAACTGCATTTTACAGCGCGATTATTTTGGCAAGGTGTATACGACATTGGTTTTACGACTTGGATATTTCTTTAGCCGTCCCTCAAGCCTGTGGGGATGGTTGATGTGTAACGCGCTTAACGGCATCGCGATTGTGCTTTGCTTTCGCGCGATAAGCATCGTGACGGGCTTTAGCGAAGTGGTCTGGCAGGTCATCATCACGCTGGCTATTATTATATCAACCTGGTACAGCGCTAATTATTTCGCTGCGCTGGAAGCTCGACGCGATAAACGACGCTTTATGCTGCTGGCCTGGGTGGTCATCACCATTCTGTTAAATTTCATTCACCTTGGCGGTGGTTAACGCTGTTAATGCAAGGATCATCTCATGACGCTGGCGATGCTGTGGGTGCTTATCAGTCATCATAAAGGGCTGACGCTGTTACTGATCGTGGTTATTGCGCTGGTGCTTATTGCGCTCATCCCGCTGGTAAAAAGGCTGTTGCGTAGCATCAACGGCGATCCCTGACCGTGTCCTGATGGCCGCCGACAGGCGGCCATGTATCCTGCGTTTTCGCTTCGCCCCCCCCCACCAGCCCCGTCCGGTATCCCACGCAGATCCAAAGCGCACAAAAGAAATGAGAACCATTATCAAACAAGCTGTGTTACCGTGTCAGCCCAACAAAATGACAGCTCAAAGAATACAGGGGGTTAGACAAGGTGAAGCGGAATTCAAGGAGCATCCGGGCGCGCGGGCTGCTGACGCTGGCGGTTGGCGTGCTCTTCTACAGTAGCGGTAGCACCGCCCGACCGGATCTTCAGCCGCTGGGGCCAAACATCGCCGATAAAGGGTCAGCGTACTATCATTTTACGCAACGTCAGTATGACTCCGCCGATGGCGAACGCCACTACCGGGTGTGGACTGCCGTGCCGGACAAAGCCCCGCCCGCCGCCGGCTATCCTGTGCTGTATATGCTGGATGGTAACGCGGTGATGGATAAGCTTAACGACGCCCTTCTGCAGCAGCTCTCCGCCGGCTCCCCGCCGGTGATCGTCGCTATCGGTTACCAGACAACGCTGCCCTTCGATACCGCCGCCCGGGCCTGGGATTACACTCCTCCGCTAAAGGCCTTCAAACCGCAAGTCGGGAAACCCGCGCTGCCGCCGCGAAAAACCGGAGGTAATGACCTGTTTCGTCAGTTGCTGACCGAAACAATGGTGCCGCAAACGGAAGCTCACCTGAAAATAGATCCCCACCAGCGCGCGATCTGGGGCCACTCCTACGGCGGGCTGTTTGTGCTCGACGCGTGGCGGAAGACCTCGCTGTTTCATCTCTATTATTCGGCCAGCCCGTCACTGGGCCAGGCGCAGGAATCTCCTCTGAAGGGCAGCGAAGCCTTAAGCGCCACCGCCTTCTCCGGGAAATCGCTGTATCTGCTGGAAGGTGATGGCAAAGCTGCCCGGGAACCCACCGGCCACGTGGCTTCCCTGAGTCTGTTGCGACACACTCAGCAGCAGCTGGCCGACAAAGGCCTGACGGTGGCTTTCTGGCGCTACCCTGGTATGACGCACGGTCAGATGTTTGACGTCTCGCTGCAGTCGGCTCTGCTGCATCTTTCCGGGCAGGCTCCGCTGGCGCATCAGTAATGACGCAGCGCCCACCCGCAGCCGGTGGGCGTATCAGGACGACGGAGGCAGGTGTTTAATATCCACCGGCTCGCCGAACAGAAAGCCTTGCATCTCGTCACACCCTTCCTCTTCGAGGATCTGCAGTTGCCCGGCGGTTTCCACACCCTCGGCGATAAGCGGCGTATTAATTGAATTTCCCAGCGAAATGATGGCCCGCACGAATGAGCGGACCTGGGGATTACTCTCCACATCAAGCATAAAACTTCGGTCGAGTTTAATCACGTCGAAATGGAAATCGCGCAGCATGCTCAGGGAGGAGTAGCCGGTACCGAAGTCATCGAGTGCGATGCTGATCCCCATTTTTTGCAGATGATGCAGGACGCTAAAGGCCAGCTGCTTATTGATGATGAACGCCGTCTCCGTCACTTCAAACTCAAGCAGGCTGACCGGATAGGCGGTACGCATCAGGATCTCGCGGACTTTTTCGATAAAGCTGCGGTGACGCAACTGCACCGGCGAGATATTGACCGAAACTTTTCTGTTGAGACCCTTTTCCAGCGATTCGTTACACACCTGCTCGAGCACCCAGTAACCTAAGGGCACGATGGCGCCGCTCTCTTCGGCGATGGGAATAAACACGTCAGGCGGGATCGGCCCCAGCTGCGGATGCTGCCAGCGCAGCAGCGCCTCGTAACCGGTGATCCGGCGATCTTTGATGTTGCGGATAGCCTGATAGTGGAGCGAAAATTCTCCAGCGTGAATACCGCGCCGGATGTCGGCGGCCATCATATTGCGCTGCCGCGTCTTGTCATCCATTTCACGTTCGTACCAGCAAATCTTGTGGTCGAGACTGCTCTTTGCCCGATACATGGCCAGATCGGAATTGCTCAGTACCGTGTTAATATCCGTACCGTCCTCCGGGTAGACCGAGATGCCAATGCTGGCGGAGAGAACCACTTCCGTCGCGGCAAACGTCTGCTTACCGCTGAAGCAGTGCCAGAGGCGCGCAGCAAAGGCATCCACTTCACCCTCATCGGCAAAAGGTTTAACGGCCACAAACTCATCGCCGCCAAAGCGCGCGACCATCTCCTCCTTCTGCAGCGTTTTCAGCACGGCGCCTGCCACACGCTGCAGCAGCTGGTCACCAATCAGATGGCCCTGCAGGTCATTAATCTCTTTAAACTTGTCTAAATCGATGGTGAAAATGGCAAAGCGGCGGGCATCATTACCGGTGATCAGCTTTTCCACCCGCTCAAAGAACTCCACCCGGTTAGGTAAACCAGTCAGCGCATCGTAGCGCGCCATCCATGCGATGCGGTCATTAATCGCTTTTTGTTCACTGATATCGCGGGTGATTTTGGCAAAACCCAGCAAGGTGTTCTGCTCATCGCGGATGGTATCGATCATGACATGCGCCCAGAATCGGGAGCCGTCTTTGCGGTAACGCCAGCCTTCCCCTTCGAACTGCCCGCTACGCAGGGCGATTTCCAGGTTTTTCGCCGGTACACCGGAGAGTTGCTCAGCTTCGCTATAGAAGAGACCGAAGTAGCAACCGATGATCTCGTCGCTCAGGTACCCTTTTGCCCGGCGGGCACCTTCGTTCCAGCTGATGACCATACCGTCAGTGCTCAGCATGTATATGGCATAATCTTTAACACTTTCAATAAAGTGACGATAGGCGATATCCGTCAGGTGATCGTTACTCATGGTACAGCGCTCTCTGTGGCTCGGTCGTGGCAAAACGCACTAGATATAGCAGAACAACGCCCATGATGAATACAAGGTTAAGACGTTTTGTTGCCGCCTTTCTGGCCCTGGCAACCGCAGATAGCGCGCCAGACAGCTCTGTTAAGCGTAGTGGAATCCACTGCGCCGGGTAATGACAATCTGACGATTTTTGCACTTAGGTCGCCCACTAATAGTTACTTTTATTGATTAAAAAGTTTGATTGAAAGAATAAATAAAAGGAGTAATGTTAATAATACTTTCTATGGAGGTTAAATATGTTGCGTGATTATTTAAAAGTGGAAAAAGAAGACCAGCTTGTTGAACAACAGAGCCGTCATGACAATAGCCAGCATTATTCTGCGGTGACTGAATGGGTTATTTTGAGTAAAGATGGTCAGCGTAAAGGTCGGGTATCCCTGTTCGACCGTTTCACCACCCGCCGCTCCTGGAGCGACAGCTTTCGCATTACGCAGTTCGATAATGCGGGTAAAGTGGTGGTGGATAAACTCACTGACGCGCTGTAACTCCCCCGGATTCCCGGCCTGACGGGAGAATATTCATACGCAAAATTAACACCTGCATTAAATATATTGATGCGTCGCGCTTCGCCGCCGTCATGTTATTTTCATTCTGCATACCGATAATCTAATGGGAATTTTCGCCATGGTGAATGGCGCGAATGATTAACCCGAAAAAAATGCTGAAAATAAGCCCGCTGGTCGGGCTTTTTTGCGTGGGCCTCTCGCCTCCCCCCCGGTCACGACACAAAATGCCCATGACATCCCGTGCCGGTCTGTATACGATACATATACGAATCATATATGGACTGTCTCTATGGGAATCGTCAAAATCTCCGATCTATTGCACGATGATATTCGTGATGCCAGCAAAGCTATGTCCCGCTCCGTCAATGCCCAGGCGGAATACTGGATCCGTCTGGGCATGATGAGCGAGCTCTACCCCGAGCTTAACCACCAGCAGATCAAACTGCTGATGCTGAAATCCGGCTCTGACCGTCTGCTGGAGGTAATCAATGCCATCAATAATCATTAAAACCGCCGATGAACTCGCACGTCAGCGCCATGCCGGCCAGCTGCTGGCGTCGGTGTTTGATATGCTGGATACCTTTATCGTTCCCGGCGTAACGACGATGGCGATTAACGATCGAGTGGAAGATTTTATCGTCAACCAGCTGCATGCCCGCCCGGCCAGCAAGGGGCAATACGATTTTCCCTATGTGTTGAACACCTCCATTAACGATGTGGTGTGCCACGGGATCCCCAAAGCGACCGAACATCTGCGCGCCGGGATGATTGTTAACGTCGATATCACCCTGGAGAAAGCGGGCATGATTGCCGACTCCAGCAAGATGTACCTGATAGGCGACGTCTCCCCGCTGGCCCGCCGGCTGGTAAAGACCACCTATGAAGCGATGTGGAAAGGCATTGAGGTGGTGAAACCTGGCGCGACGCTGGGCGATATTGGCCACGCTATTCAGCGCTGGGTCGAGGACCATGGCTACAGCGTGGTCAGAGAATATTGCGGTCACGGCGTCGGCCAGGAAATGCATGAGGAACCGCAGGTGCTGCATTACGGCCGCCCCGGGGAAGGCGCCGTGTTGCGCGAAGGAATGGTGTTCACCATTGAGCCGATGGTGAACCAGGGCGACAGCCGCATCAAAACCAAAAAAGATGGCTGGACTGTCGTCACCCGCGATAAAAAACTCTCCGCGCAATGGGAGCACACCGTGGCCGTCACCGCCAACGGATTTGAGGTGCTGACGCTACGCGACGACGAGCAGTCGCGGATCCGCTAAGTTTTCTTCTCCCGGTATACCGGCATAGCCGACATTTCTCGCTGGCGAGTACCTCCCTTCGTCAGCGCACTTTATCCCCAGGCCTCTATTGCCCCCCGCGTTCTCCACACCGCGCCGGGAGTGTCTGCTTTACTCCTCATAAAGTTAATCATAAAACGATAAAAATTTATTGTAAAACGATAAACACCAGGCTAACCTGCGCTCACTTTAACACCAGGGAGAAGCGGTATTCCCTCACCTGGATGTCGTACCGCGTTAAGGAGAAAACATGCGCTGGAACCGCTATCGCCGGGACAGACAGATCATTGCCGCCGTGCTGGTTTTTACCGTCATCGTGGCGGCGGGGATCGCCCTGCAGCCCGGCTTTCATCCCCCCAGCTCCCGGACGACGGGGGATAAACAGCTGGTCTCGATATTAACGCCCCTGCTTCATGGTGCCCGCGGACAGGTCGCCGCAGCGCTGATTACGCCTCAGGGGGTGCGCTACGGTCTGTGGGGGAGCGAGTATACGACACAGTATGAGATCGCCAGCCTGAGCAAAACCATGACCGCCAGCCTGCTGCTGGAGGCTATTCGCCGCGGCGAAGTCACCGCGCAGACGCCGGTGTCGGCGCTGGTCCCGGAGATTGTCAGCCCGGTGCGGGATGTTACCCTGGAGCAACTGGTTTCTCACCGTTCAGGACTGCCACCGCTCACCGCGTCGGTTGGGCAGCGGCTGGCTATTCTGAGCGATATTGCCCGGCGGCAGAATCCCTGGCGCTACGATCGACCCGCGCTGATCGCGATGATGAACCAGGCCACCCTGCAGCCGACGAAATGGTTTGATTATTCCAACGCCGGGTTTGCCCTGCTCGGACTGGCGCTGGAGCGGGCGTCCCATCGCGATTTTGCCACACTGATGGCGCAACGGGTCTTTGCCCCCACCGGAATGCAGGGCGCGGAAGTGGCCCGGCACAATACTCCAGCCTCGCCGACGTTTACCATGGGCTGGTCAGCCTCTGGTTTCCCTCAGCAGCCATGGGTGATGGACGCCTTCGTCCCCGCCGGCGGCGTCCGCGCCACGATTGTCGATATGGCGAAATATGCCCAGGCGCTGCTGGCAGCAAACCTGGCGGGCAGTGAAGGTATGCGCCCCCTGTTCGCCACCGATGATCCCGATTCCCGGGTGGGTTATGCCTGGTTCACTACCCGCGTCCGCGGACGGGAGATCGTCTGGCATGACGGGCAGAGTGGCGGCTTTGCGGCAATGATGGCCTTCGACCGACAGCGACAGACCGCGGTAGTGATCCTCTCCGATACCGCCTGGCCGGTGATCGGACCTGCCATCAAGCTCTTACTGGCTGCCACCCCTGATGAACAGGAGGCGCGTAATGAACGGAATTGACATCCTCTGGGCGCTGTTAACGCTGTTGTCGGTGATCCTGTTTATTTCCGGCGACTGGCTGGCGCAGCGAAAAATACGCCTGCTCAATTATGTTTTGCTGGCGACCGGGGTTATTTATCTCGCCGAGGTTTTCCAGACCCTGCAGAATCTCGGCAAAATGGGCTACCTGTTTCGGATGCTGACCTGGACCATCCAGGCGTCGTTCATCACCCTCAGCCTCTACCGCGTCTGGACCCGTCCGTGGTTTGCCAGCCGTCGTCGCGGCGTCCGGGCGATGAGCGTTGTCTTCGCCGTGGCCCTTATGTCATGCCTGGCGCGGCTGGTGCTTTAATTATTCTCATCAATCAGGAAGGTAAATTGTGAAGCAATCCAGAACCCGGCTGAGTCTGGCTATTATTAGCGGCATACTGCCCCTCTTTTTTATGCTCGCCCTGATCGTGCCGCTGTGGATTTTCTTTACCGGCGAACGATATTTTCTTTCCACCCTGCTGCACTTTGCTGAAGTGCCGTTAACCGACAACCCGGCCCAGGCGCCGGGGATGGCGAGACGTTTGCTGCTGCTGGCCCTGCTGTATCTTCCGGCCGGGCTGTTCGCGTTCGCTATCTGGCAGGGCATGAAGGTAACCCGTAGCGTCCGCCAGCGCAGCGTGCTCAGCCTCTCCCTGGCGCACAGCGTTCGTTACATCGCTCTGGCCATGGTGGGCATGGGGATCCTGTTGCCGGTGTGCCGCTTTCTGATCCCGCTGCTCGCCTGGTGGCCGCAGCCTTATTATCAGGTGGTGTTTCTGCTCAGCGACGGGGTGCTGCTTCTGACAGGAAGCTTGCTGTTTGTGACATTTCACGCCATGCTCCACGGGATCCGTGCTGAAGAAGAGAATAAGGAGTTTATTTAACGATGGCTGTGGTGGTGAATCTGGACAAACTGCTGGTGGAAAAAAAGATGACGTCCAGGGCGCTGGCGGCCTTTGTAGGCATTACCGAACAGAACCTGTCGCTGCTCAAGTCGGGAAAAGTCAAAGGCATCCGTTTTGATACCCTGTCCCGCATCTGCGAGGCGCTGGAATGTCAGCCCGGTGATATCCTCGCCTGGGAACCCGACTGAGGCGATACTCTGCTGTCGGACGACGGCAAGGATTGTTTTCATGAAATGTACTCTACGTGCGCGTCACCCCAGTAGTCACTGCTGACGCGCGCTGAAACCGCCCACCGCGTTACCCTTTACGTCCTGCATCCGCTTACCCTTCACCGCGTTTTTCTTACCTTAGCGATAGCGAATAATGACATCCGCTTCACTGTGCTGTGCATTTCGCCAGTGGAGACTGACCTCACCGCGATCATCCGGCATGGCATAGCGAGGGGGGTTGTCTGTCAAGGCGACCTGTTCCGGTGAACGGTGCTGGCACGAAACATCGATACGATTGCGCTGCGGCGCGATAAGACAGGCCGGATTGATGACACGTCCCGAAAAATGAACCTGACCGGAGAGCGCAGCAGACGACGCCAGCGGTGCCAGACACAGACATATTAGAGCGAGACGGAGCGGAGACATAGCAATCTTCCTTGATAGCGAGTGACACTGCGCGGCACAGAATCGTTCTGTGCCATCCAACCTGCGGCTTCCTGCCGCGATCTTCACGCTACGGCAAAATAGCGGCAGCGTAAACGATTATTCTGCCCTCTCCGGTCAACTGCCGGGAATAACAGCAACTTTTTGCCAGAACTTTGCCAAAACAGGCGTCCCCGGGAAATAATACATTCTGTATATAGAACCCAATTACAATATTAAATGAGATTATACTTACACCAAAAAATAAAGATTGTTACAGCTTAACACACCTTATCCATGGGCCTTTACGACGTTCTCCGTATAATCCCGCCCCCGACGGCAAGATACATTAGTGATGCTTACCGTTTTTTGTGAACAGAAATAAAAAACATGCTTTAAAAATGTTAAACGATTTAATTAACTTGTGATTATTTAATAAGGTTTGAGTATGAAAGAAAAAGGCACCCTGCTGGTTGTGGGTTCACTGCTGGCCTTCAGTCTGGCTACTGTGATCCCCGCCCGCGCGGCGGGCACACTGAATTTCACCGGTAAAATTATTAACGAGTCGTGCCAGATCGCCAACAACGGTGGCGATGTGAATGTCGATTTTGGCAACGTCGATATGTCGGCGCTGAAATCACATGAAGCGAAAACCGCAGAAACACCGTTTACCATCAACCTGACCGGCTGCCCGCTGGCGCAGAATATCAGCATTAGCCTGGAGGGTACCCCGGACACCAATGCTAACGGCACCAGCGCCGCCGTGCTGGCGCTCTCCGATGCCGCGGATACCGCCAAAGGGGTGGGCATTGAAGTCTTCTCTTCCCCTGACGGCTCAACGGAAGGCACTCAGTTGACCTTTGACAAACAGAGCAAAACGGCGGTTTCGCAAGCCGACGAAAACGGTGATATTGCCTTTAATTTTATTGCCGATCTGAAGAGCGATTCCTCCCTGGATGTCACCGCCGGCAATATTAATGCCACGGCCAATATTGATATTGTATATGAATAGAATGTGCTGATTGCCGCTTTTACCGAGGGCAGCATCCCCTGCCCTTATTTTCATTCCTCGTGACCGGATCCTCAATTATGCAGTGTTATAAAATGGCTTTTTTCCTGAGCCTTCTCTTTTGTCCGCTCCTGGCGTCTGCTGCCGGGGTTGCCATTGCCGGCACGCGTGTCATTTATAATGAACAAAGTCATGAGGCCGACATCACGGTAAAAAACACCAATCCTCACGATCCGGTACTTATTCAGAGCTGGGTAGACGATCTGGCTGATAATAATAAATCACCGTTTATCGTCACCCCGCCATTGTTCCGTCTGGATGCCGGAGACAGCAACGATTTGCGCGTGTTATTAACCTCGGCGCAACTGCCAAACGATCGGGAAAGTTTGTTCACCCTGAATATCAAAGTGATTCCTGCCAATACCGCGCCGGCTGGCGAGAACATTCTGCAATTTGCTATTAAGAATCAACTTAAGCTCATTTATCGCCCGGCAGGACTCCCGGGCTCGGCGCTCGACGCGGCGCAGCACCTGCGCTGGCACGTCAGTGGCAACCACCTGCAGGCGGAGAATGCCTCCCCCTATTATGTGACTATCACCACGCTCACCTGCGCGGGCCAGAACCAGAAAACACCGCTTGAGCACAGCGTGATTGCCCCTCACAGCCGTGAAGAGTACGCCCTGCCCGGCGAGGCCTGCACCCGCCAGGTGAGCTGGCGCATTTTGGATGATTTTGGCGCTGTGCAGACGTTTAGCGCTCCCGTTTCGGCGCACTAAAAGCCTGATGTCGCGATGCGCCACGGCCCGGCTCATACCGTTACCGTCGTCAGCCTCTCCATCCTGCTGGGCGGACAGAGCGCGCCCTTGCACGCCCAGGCGACCTTTAATATGGATCTGCTGGAAAAAAACGACCATTTGCCGGCGGTGGATCTGCAGCGCTTCAATCAGCAAACGAGCCAGCCGCCTGGCGACTATCCGGTCAGCTGGCAGGTCAACGGCGTCACCCTGGATGCCCGTAAGATCATCACGTTTCGCCAGAATGACCGCGGGCAGCTGACGCCCTGCCTTAAGCCGGAAGATCTGCTGCAGGCCGGTGTTAATCCGGCCGTGCTGTCCCAGGCGTCCGGCGCAACCTCCCGCTCATGTCCCGAACTCGCCACGCTGCTACCGGGCAGTACGGTCAATTTCGATTTTGCCCATCAGCGGCTGGCAATGACCCTTCCCCAGGCGCTGATGACGCGCCAGGCGAGGGATAATGTTCCTTCTGCGCTGTGGGATGAAGGTATCAGCGCCTTTCAGAGCAATTACCGCTATTCAGGCGCCAGCCAGCGAACCCGCGAGGGCAACACTGAGCGCGATAACTATCTGATGTTGAAAAGTGGCGTGAACGCCGGCGCCTGGCGCCTGCGCGCCAGCAACAGCCTGACCGCCAACAGCGACGATAAGCCCCACTGGACCACCAGCGGCGCCTGGCTTGAGCGCGATCTGACGCGCTGGCGGAGTGAACTGACGCTCGGGGATACCTTTACGTCGGGCGATGTATTCGACGCGGTACAGTTTCAGGGAATTGCCCTCGCCTCCAGTGATGCGATGCTCCCGGACTCGCAGAAAGGTTTTGCCCCGACCATCCGTGGGATAGCCAGAACTAACGCCCAGGTCACGGTTCGGCAAAATGGCTACGTGCTGTATCAAACCTACGTCACCCCTGGCGCGTTCGTGATTGACGATCTTTATCCCACCGCCAGTAGCGGCAATCTTGAGGTTGCCGTCAAAGAGTCGGATGGCGAAATCCGCCGCTTCACCCAGCCGTATGCATCGGTCACCAGCATGCAACGCGAAGGCAGCCTGAAATACAACCTGGTCGCCGGGCGCTATCATAGCGACGATGCCAGCCAGCGTCCGCTGATGATGCAGTTGTCGCTGATGCGCGGGTTCGCCCACAACCTGACGCTGTTTGGCGGACTGCAGAGCGCGGCGCAATATCATAACCTCTCGTTCGGCGCGGGACAGGGGCTGGGTGATGCCGGGGCGCTCTCGCTGCAGCTGTTAAACGCCCGCGACCGGCACCAGCAGGATCCGATCGATGGCCGGGCCTGGCAGCTCCAGTACAGCAAAGGTTTTGATCGTCTTGGCACGCAATTCACCTTCACCGGCTGGCGTTATTCGCATCAGCGCTATGCCACGCTGAGCGAGGCGTATTCCAGCCCGGATCCCGACGCCGACTCGCGGGATAACGACAACAAAAAAGCGACCCTGCAAATCACCGCCAGCCAGAGCCTGCCGTACGATATCACCCTCTATCTGAGCCTCGACCAGGACAGCTACTGGTCAGAGGGCGCCCCACAGCGTACCGCCAATATGGGGATCAGCAGCCAGGTTCACGGTATCGCGTGGTCGCTCAGCTACAGCGATGCACACAGTAGCGACGGTGACGAGGAGAATGACGAGCCGCACTCCGATAAAGTGGTGACATTGTCACTTTCAGTAGCGCTGAACCACCTGCTACCGGGGAGCTATGCCGGCTATACCCTGACCTCCTCCCGCCACAGCGCCGACAGTCAGATGGTCAGTCTCAATGGCACCATGCTGGATAATCACGCGCTCAGCTACGCCGTCAGCCAAACCCTCGATCAGCAAAACGGGCACAGCGGCAGCCTGACGGCCGGCTACAGCAGTGGAAGAGGCGATCTGAATCTCGGCTACAGCCGTGACTCGCAGGCCACTCGCCTGAACTACGGCGCCAGCGGGGGTATCCTGATTCACCGCCACGGGGTGGTCTTTACGCCGGAAATGAATGGCGCTGTCGTTCTGATTGACGCCGGTGGCGCCGGCGGTGTGACCCTCGCCAACCAGAGAACCATCGCCACCAATCGCGATGGATATGCCGTGCTGCCCTTCGCTACCGCCTATCACCGCAACGACGTCGCCCTCGACAGCCACTCGCTGCCGGAGAATGTGGATCTGGCCAACAGCACCGTGACGCGGGTTCCCACTAAGGACGCGGTGGTGCTGGCGCGTTTTCACACCCACGTTGGTTATAAGGCGCTGTTTACGCTGCAGTCGCAGGGACAACCGCTGCCCTTTGGCAGCGAAGTGCGCGCCAAAGACACCAGCAGCATCGTTGCCAGCGAGGGTCAGGTGTACCTCGCCGGCCTGGCGCCGAAAGGCACCCTGTATGCACAATGGGGGCCAGGCCCTCAGCAGCACTGTACTGCCCGCTACGATCTCACCCCGACGCTGGCGCAGACACCCCATCCACTCATTTTACAGCAGACGTTAACATGTCCTTTTTAACTCTCCTGCGTCGGGCCACCCTGACGCTGTTACTCGCCCTGTTACCCCCCGCCAGCGGATGGGCCTGTACGCCGGTGTTTGTCCGCGGCCAGGCCACCACCCTTCGGCTGAACGTAGGGCAACTCACCGTGCCGGCTGACGCCAGACCGGGCACCCCGCTGTATCACAAAAGTTTCGCCTGGGATCGCCTTAGCGACGGCGGCGAACAGTGGATCCGCTGCGCGGACGACCCGCATGGGCTGTCGCCGCTACAGCTGAACAGTTTGCTGTCCGGGGGAGCGACGCGACCGACGGTTTATCAAACCAACCTCGCCGGCATTGGCGTTCGCGTATCGCTGCGCGTTATCGGCGGTTATGGCGGCTTCCCTGACCGGCCGACGCCCTCGCCGTTTAGCCAACGGGTGAACAATCCGGCCATATTGCCTGATGCGGTGTGGAAACTGGGCTATTTCCGCCTGACGATTGAGCTTATTAAAACCGGTCCCGCGGCGACACCGGGCGAGCTTGAGTATCACAGCGAGCACTTTTTAATGGCAGAGCATACCCCGCTGGCCGCGTTAGACTTAAGCGGCAGGGTCAACACCGCGGGATGTTCCGTGAATGACGCCACGCCAGCGCTGATTAAGCTGCCCGCCGCGATGCTTGACCACTTCGGCGGCGTCGGCAAAACCACCGGCGACACGCCTTTCGCGCTGCAACTGGATTGCAACAGCGCTGTGACTATTTCCCTGCGTGTTGACGGCGCGGAGCCCCTCACCGCCCGGGGGCATGGCGTTCTGCGCAATGACGCCACGGACGATCGGGCGCAGGGTATTGGTGTGCAACTGCTTTACCATCGCCAGCCGGTTTCCCTGAATCATGAGATGACGCTGGGCAGCGCGAGTGCGGGCCGGTTTATCCTGCCGCTCACGGCCCGCTACTACCAGACCCGTCCCCGGATCACCGCCGGTCAGGTGTCGGCCGTCGCGACCTATACCTTACATTATGACTAGGTGATGGCGAACCGACGGATGAAGGAATTGCTCTGACCCACGAATCGTAAGAGAATAGCCGCTACACGCGACGATCTGATTACACGGGAGTTCATCATCAGCCATTCTCGTCGATTCCCCTTAGCCAGCAAAGTGGCGCTGGCCGGTGCGGCCGTCATTGCCGTGGGCATGCTGTTCAGCTGCACCAGTAAGGCCCCTAAATCCCTTGTCACGACACCGAACACTACCGCCGTCAAAGCCAGCCAGACGCACCGGGAGCCGGTACGCGGCGTGTGGCTCACCACCGTGTCGCGCCTTGACTGGCCGCCGGTCGGGTCGATTATCGCCAGCACGCCGGAAAGCCGCATCACGCAGCAGAAGCTGGCGCTGATCGCCAAACTCGATAACCTGCAGCGCCTGGGTATCAACACCGTCTTTTTCCAGGTGAAACCCGACGGCACGGCGCTCTGGCGGTCGGACATTCTGCCGTGGTCCGATATGCTGACCGGCAAAATCGGCGAATACCCCGGCTACGATCCGCTGCAGTTTATGCTGGATGAAGCGCACAAGCGCGGTATGAAGGTTCACGCATGGTTTAACCCCTATCGTGTCTCAGTTAACACCAAACCGTCGACCGTTGCCGAGCTGAATAACACCCTCACGCAGGTGCCGGCCAGCGTGTTCGTCCTGCACCGTAACTGGATCCGCACCGCCAGCGATCGCTTTGTCCTCGACCCGGGCATTCCCGAAGCACGGGACTGGATCACCAGCATCGTCGCTGAAGTGGTGCAGAACTACCCGATTGACGGCGTGCAGTTCGACGACTATTTCTACACCGAAACCGCCTCTTCACCGCTTAACGACAATGAAACCTTCCGCCGTTACGGACAGGGTTACGCCTCGAAGGGCGACTGGCGCCGGCATAACACCCAGCAGCTCATAGCCCAGGTTTCCACCACCATCAAAAAGCTCAATCCGAACGTCGAGTTTGGCGTGAGCCCGGCCGGGGTGTGGCGCAACCGCTCGCACGATCCGGCGGGGTCGGATACCCGTGGCGCGGCCGCCTATGATGAGTCCTATGCCGATACCCGCAGCTGGGTGCAGCAGGGACTGCTCGACTACATCGCCCCGCAGATCTACTGGCCGTTTGCCCGCGATGCCGCGCGCTATGATGTGCTGGCCAACTGGTGGGCCGAGGTGGTTAAGCCGACACATACCCGGCTGTATATCGGCGTGGCGCTGTACAAAGTGGGTGAGCCATCCAAAAATGAGCCTGACTGGACGGTGGATGGCGGCGTGCCGGAGCTGAAAAAGCAGCTCGACCTCAATGAAACTCTGCCGCAGATCCAGGGCACGATCCTGTTCCGCGAAAACAATCTCAATCAGCCGCAAACCCGGCAGGCGGTCAACTATCTGCGCAGCCGCTGGGGGCAACCGCAGAGCTAACCGCCAGCCGGCTTCGCTATAACGCCTGCAGCCCTTGCTGCAGGCGGGCGTGCAGCTTCAGCATATTTTCCGTAATGGCCCGCCAGACGTGGGTGGAAAAGTCCGCCGGCAGCGTCCGGCGAGCGCTTTCGATTGCCTGCGGCACATGCCCGGCAAACTCCTGGAGGATCGCCAGCATCTGCTCCCCAGGAAAGTTCACCGCTTTGGCGGTTGCCAGAAAATGACGCGGATAGATAGCGTTAATCTCTGTTTTCCGCCCTTTTGTGGCATTGAGCCCCATCGACAGCTTCAGGTCGCGCAGATGCAGTCCCGTGCCTCCCAGCACCGGAAACGCCGAAATGATGTCGTAGAACGGCGTTAGACGGTAGCTGCCACCGGGCAGCAAAAAGAGCGAGAAGTTCTTCGCATGCCCGTCCGTTGCCCCAACCAGCCACTGAAAAACCATGAATTTCATAAAGTCTGCGCGATCTTTCAGGGCTTCACTGGAGCCCAGCAGAAAGGCCATGATTGCCGCAATACCCGGCCCGCCGTCAGATTCATATTTCATCGACGACGGGATGCCAAAGGCCTGACACAGATCCTCCTGCGGCAGACGCAGCAGCACCCGTCCCTCCTGCGCCCAGCGCCGGTCAAAGCGGGTCACCGCCAGCGCGCGGATCCGCGGCGTGGTGATAATCTCTGCCTCCGGCACCGCCAGGCCCAGTTCCCTGGCCAGCGCCAGGCACAGAAACTCGTTATCCACGCTTTCACGCAGATCCAGCGTCGCATTAGGCTGCTTTATCTCGCCGATGGGCAGTTTAATGATATGCGTGGTCGGCGTGGTGCCCTGCGGAATACACCAGTGCCCGCCCATCCGCAGCAGCGCCGTTTTCTCCTGGGCGCCGGCCACCGAGATACGGAAATCATCCTGACCGGTAATCATCCCGAGAGGGATATCCGACTGGTAGGCGGTCAGCAAAGCGGTGAGCTGCGCCTCATCCAGCGTCTGCCAGCGCAACCCCTCAAGGTGCGCCTCTTCCCCCGGCGGTAGCAGAGTCACCGCCCCTACGCTATCCCGTCCCACTTCGGCCAGCAGATCGAACGGCTGCTTCGAGCGCGCCTGATAGCGCCTGACGATCCGATCGCGGACCTGCGGGCTGTCGGGCAGTAGGTTATCAAAATAGTGATACACCGCGTCGGCGGTGATATTGCCATACTGCAGCGGCAGCGAGAGGGAGAGCGGTCTGGCGCGCGGGCTGCGCAGCCACTCTTCGTCATAGCGAAAACTGTGCGCCCCGTTAGCCTGGCGGGTTAAGGTGCCCACGCGCACATTGTTCATCCAGGTGGTAAGCGTCGCCATTACCAGTCAAGGTCCGTGTTGTTATCGGGAGCCGGCGCCGTCTCTGTGGCTTTGGCGTTCAGCGTCATCACCACCCCTAGCGACTGGAGGATCTTAAACAGCGTGGTTAAGGTGGTTTTGTCGGGGTGATTTTCAAAATTGGACAGTGTGGCCTGCTTAATGCCGATCCGCCTGGCCAGCGCATCCTGGGTCCAGTGGTTCTGCTGGCGCAGCAGCTTCAGATAATTGGCCAGCTGCACGGGACTGTATATCTGCGGGGAATTCATCGCCTTGTTCCTCACCATCATTTATCCCCCTATCGGGATAAATTTGGTTTTATACCCCGCAGGGGATAATGTCAAGATTATCCCCTGGTGGGGATAGGTGGGTGATTATCCTTGAGTGGGGATAAAACAGGAAGGATGGTGGCCGGAGACACCTTTACATGCCCGGTGGCGGCTGCGCCTTACCGGGCCTACGAGCTGTCTCTGCCCGCGCCGTAACGATCCAGGCCGGGCAAACGCAGCGCCGCCCGGCATCGGGCAGCCGGGTTTAGCTGCCGCGGTAGGTCGACCACCCGCCCGGGGCGATGAGAAACGGCAGATGGAAATGGTCATCTGCCGCCTCGCCGATAACAAAATCAATCTGCGCCCGGGTAAAGACGCTCTCCCGCCCGGCGCGGGCAAACCACGCCCCGGTTTCCGCCGTTAAGCAATAGCTCCCCGCCGGCAGCGGTGCGGCGCTAAAGGTGGCGATACGCCCCTGGGCGTTGGTCACCAGGGTCACCAGCGTCTCGCCCTCCCGACTCAGGCTGACCGTCACGCCTTCCGCCGGCCTGCCGGTGGAAATATCCAGAATATGGGTGCTCAGGGTACTCATTCGCCAATCACTCCTTCCAGTCTTAACATCGTAATCTCTCGCAGCTGGGCAAGCGCCTCAGTCACTTCTTCGTCGGCGGTATGCTGCAGTCGGCGCGTCAGCGCCTGTAAAATCGCTTCGCCGCTGCGCCCTTTGGCGCGGATTAAAAACACCCGGCCAAAACGGGCCTCGTAGCGGGCATTGCCCTCCTGCAGGGCCTGCGCGAGCCGCTCATTCTCGCTGTCCACCGCCGACTGCTCCTGGCGCGACAGCGCCGCGTGCGCCTGGCCGCCGGTCGGCTTTTCACCGATCCGCGGATGGGCGCTGAGCGCCGCGTTCAGCTCGTCCTCTCCCCAGTAATCCATCGCCTCACGGGCGGTCTGCAGTAGCGCATGACGGCTGGCAAAAGGTCGCAAGTTCACCAGCGTCTCGCCCCAGGCCGGGATCGCCACGCAGGGGGCCAGCAGCCCCACTGCCTCATCTTTACTCAGGCCGTTAAACTGACTCAGCGCGATCATCCTGACTCCTTATCGTTTTCGTCGCCGCCTGCTCCTGCGGCAGAATAAGGTTCAGCGCTATCGCTACCAGCCCACCGCTGGTGGCCGCCGAACCGAACAGATCGCCGACCATCGGCGGAAAATGGCTGAGAAACGCCGGCACTGACTCCACGCCAAGGCCAGCACCAAACGCCAGCCCCACAATCAGCACATCGCGACGGCTCAGCGGGGTCTGGGTAATAATCCGGATCCCGGCCGCCACTACACAGCCAAACATCACCATCGTGGCGCCCCCCAGCACCGGCGCCGGGATCTGCCGCAGCAGTTCGCCCACCGGGGGAAACAGTCCAAGCAGGATCAGAATCACGCCAATGTAGCGTCCGACATAGCGGCTGGCCACCCCGGTCATCTGGATCACGCCGTTGTTCTGCGCGAAGGTGGTGTTCGGAAAAGCACAGAGCATGGCGGCCACCATACAGCTGACGCCGTCCGCCAGGATACCGCCCTTCAGCCGGTTACGAAAAGCGTGATCATCAATAGACTGTTGCGAAATCAGCGAGTTGGCCGTCAGATCGCCCACCGCCTCCAGAATACAAACCAGCGACACCAGGGCGATCGGCAGAAATATCGCGCTGTTAAACTGAAAGCCGAACGGAAACAGCGTCGGCAGGCGAAACAGAGTGTCGCCCAGGCTGTGAAGATGGAACTGACCGCTCAGCCCTGCCGCGACGCAGCCCACGGCAATGCCCACCACCACCGAGGAGAGACGCAGCCAGCGGTTTTTGGCGCAGCTCAGCAGGACGATAACCCCGAGGGTGCCCGCCCCGAGCGCGATGTTGCTCATGCTGGCGAAATCCTCGGCCTTTTCCCCACCGCACCAGTTGATGACGCTGACTTTGATCAGACTGATGCCGATCAGCGCAATCACGCTGCCGGTGATAATGGGGGTAAAGATTTTTTTCAGCGGCTCAATAAAACGGCTGACAATCACCGGCACCAGAGCGGCGACAAAGTTAACGCCAAACAGCATCGCCATCATATCCTGCGGCCCGCCGCCCTGCGCTTTTACCCACATCCCTCCGGCCACCGTCACGCCGAGGAAGGCGAAGCTGGTGCCCTGCATGCAGATCATCCCGGCGCCAACGCCCCATACCCGATTGGACTGCAGAAAGGTGCCAATGCCCGAGGCCAGCAGCGACATACTGATGAGATACGGCAGCCAGTCGCCAAGTCCGAGGGTAGCGCCGATGATCAGCGGCGGCGTAATGATCCCCACCAGGCCCGCCAGCACATGCTGGAGAGCGCTGAAAAAGGCCGGAAGCGGTGGGATCCGCTGTTCAAGGCCGTAAAGCAAGCCACTGTGATGTTCGTCAGACATGGTGTAATCCCATAGCAAAGAGAAGTGCATGGGCTAGTGCACAAAGCAGGCCAGAGACGACAAAAGCGACCAGAAAATTTCATTAATGCTGCAAAATCATTAACTTAAATTACTCTATTTACCTATACCTCCCCACCGATGCTGAACCAGAGTGATGAAACGATAGATTCTCAATGCGACATTGAGAAACTTTTGATTCATAAAAAGGCAACCAATACCTCACATTGCACCGATGCGGTGCGTCATGACCTGTCTCTGTGCCTCTGGCAGGCGGTTTTCCTCCCTCCGGTGAACTGGTACGCAAATTGCTGTAGTCAGTCACAACATCGGGAGAAGGAGAAAAAAATGAAAGCAATCGTGATTGGGGCCGGCATCGGCGGCTTAAGTGCGGCAGTGGCGCTCAAACAGTCGGGAATCGACTGCGACGTCTATGAAGCGGTGAAAGAGATCAAACCGGTCGGCGCGGCGATTTCCGTGTGGCCCAACGGCGTGAAGTGCATGGCCCACCTCGGCATGGCTGACATCATGGAGACTTTCGGCGGGCCGCTGCGCCGGATGGCGTATCGTGATTTCCGCAGCGGCGAGAACATGACCCAGTTCAGTCTCGCCCCGCTGATCGAACGCACCGGCAGCCGCCCCTGCCCGGTCTCCCGGGCAGAGCTGCAGCGGGAAATGCTGGATTTCTGGGGACGGGAAAGCGTGCAGTTCGGCAAACGCGTCACCCGCTGTGAGGAAGATGCCGACGGCGTGACGGTGTGGTTTACCGATGGCAGCAGCGCCAGCGGCGATCTGCTGATTGCCGCCGACGGCAGCCATTCCGCACTGCGTCCGTGGGTGCTGGGCTTTACCCCGCAGCGCCGCTACGCCGGGTACGTCAACTGGAACGGTCTGGTGGAAATAGATGAAGCGCTGGCGCCCGGCGACCAGTGGACCACCTTTGTCGGCGAAGGCAAGCGCGTCTCGCTGATGCCGGTCTCCGCCGGCCGGTTCTATTTTTTCTTTGATGTGCCGCTGCCGGCGGGTCTGGCGGAGGATCGCGACACTCTGCGCGCCGACCTCAGCCGCTATTTTGCCGGCTGGGCGCCGCCGGTGCAGCAGCTTATCGCCACCCTCGACCCGCAGACCACCAACCGTATTGAAATCCATGATATCGAGCCGTTCAGCCGCCTGGTGCGCGGCCGCGTCGCGCTGCTCGGCGACGCCGGACACAGCACCACCCCGGATATTGGCCAGGGAGGCTGCGCGGCGATGGAAGATGCGGTGGTGCTGGGCGCCGTTTTCCGCCAGACCCACGATATTGCGGCCGCCCTGCACGAGTACGAGGCCCAGCGCTGCGACCGGGTTCGTGACCTGGTGCTGAAGGCGCGCAAGCGCTGCGATATTACCCACGGGAAGGATATGCAGCTCACCGAAGCCTGGTACCAGGAGCTGCGCGAGGAGACCGGGGAGCGCATTATCAACGGCATGTGCGACACCATCCTCAGCGGGCCGCTGGGCTGACCGTCGCCATGGATTCAATCACCGCACTCAGCGTCTGAATGGCCATTTGCGCGGGCCGCGAAAGCTGACGCGAGGGCGCGGTACACAGCGCCAGGGTCAGCGGTCGCAGCAGCGTACTGCGCAGCGGGATAAAGGCCAGCTGTCCGCGCTGGACTTCGTCCAGCACGTCGAGCAGGCTGAGGAGCGTCACGCCGCTGCCGCGCAGCACCAGCGACTTGATGAGCCGGATATCATTGCAGCTGATGGTATTCTCCGGCGCAAAGTCATGGTGGCGATAGAGGAGCGCTACCCGCTCATGGACGATCAGCGGCGCGC
>NZ_PJDK01000067.1:0-30086 GCF_002837615.1 Klebsiella sp. X1-16S-Nf21 | reverse complement strand
GGGCCCGTCCCCGATGCCAGCAGGCGGCGGAACTTTTGCTTTTAGTTGCCGATAACGCGTTGTTATAAAAGGGGGATGCGGCGATTACCGCGTATCATGACGACGTGGAGCAAAAGTGCGGGTGAGATGGGCAAACAGGCCCGGGGATCCTCCCGGCAGACGGGGCCGGGAGGGGAGATTATTTCTGCTCTGGCGCTTTTTTCTTCTTCATCCGGGTCCAGATTTTGCTCTCCTGGCGGCGCCACAGACGCTGAATGTTGTCGTGATGGCGCAGGAGGATCAGGCAGGAGAGCATCGACACCGGAAAAGTGTACTGCGGTTTAAACCACCAGACGTAGAAAGGCGCGATAAGCGCGCTGACGATAGCGCCAAGGGATGAGTAGCCGCTGAGCAGGATGGTCAGCAGCCAGGTCCCGGCCATCACCCCGGTCAGATCGAGACCGATGGGGGCGATAGCGCCGAAGGCCGTGGCGACGCCTTTACCGCCGCGGAAATGAAAGAAGACTGGCCAGATATGGCCCACGCAGGCGGCAATCGCCACTAACCCCAGCCAGAACGGCGTAAGGCCCAGCGCCCAGGCGCCCCATACCGGGAGCATGCCCTTCAGCACATCAAAAATAAGTACCGCTACGGCCGCCCCTTTTCCGCCAATTCGTAGTACGTTAGTGGCCCCGGGGTTGCCTGAGCCGCTGTCGCGTGGGTCGGGCAGGCCAGCAAGGCGACATACCAGAATGGCGCTGGAAATGGAGCCGCAGAGGTAGGCGAGGAGTACCAGTCCAGGCGCGATTGCACTCATAACGCTGTTCCGTTTTGAAAATGTCGTTGTATTCTCTGCATCTGTGGATAATACGCATAATTCGCCGGAAGTGGTATCCGGTTTAGCTAAAAAGCAGGCAGGGCGTGATGGATATTGTATTTATAGAGCAACTTTCGGTAATCACCACCATTGGTGTTTATGACTGGGAACAAACCATTGAGCAGAAGCTGGTGTTCGATATCGAAATTGCATGGGATAACCGCAAGGCGGCCGCCAGCGATGATGTCAGCGACTGCCTCAGCTATGCTGATATCAGCGAGCGAGTGATCGCGCATGTGGAGGGGGGAAAATTCGCGTTAGTGGAGCGGGTGGCGGAAGAAGTGGCCGACCTGCTGCTGGAAACATTCCAGTCGCCATGGGTGCGTATTAAAGTCAGCAAACCTGGCGCCGTGGCCCGCGCGGCAAATGTCGGTGTGATTATTGAACGTGGCCTTAATCTGAAACAAAACTTTTCAGGTCATACTTGTTAAACAAATTGCGTTTATACCGGTCATAGCATCCGGTCATCAGGCAATTTTACTGGCGATGTCCTTCCAGAACGGTGGACGAATCCGTGTGTACTTCCTGTACGCTGCGGATTACGCGCGCTCTGGCTGTCGGGTTGCGCCTGTTGATCGATAATGTGTTCCTGGTTTTTTTCATTTTACTTTTTAAAGGGTTTAATTGAATGAGCGATATACACTCGCTGCTGGTGGCGGCAATATTGGGTGTGGTTGAGGGGTTGACAGAGTTTTTACCTGTTTCCAGTACCGGTCATATGATTATTGTTGGTCACCTGCTGGGGTTTGAAGGTGATACGGCAAATACCTTTGAAGTGGTTATTCAGCTAGGCTCGATACTCGCCGTAGTGGTGATGTTCTGGCGTCGTTTGTTCGGTCTGATCGGCATCCATTTCGGCAGGCCGCCGGAGCATGAAGGCAAAGGCAGCGGTCGCTTGTCGCTTATCCATATCCTCCTCGGCATGATCCCCGCGGTGGTGCTGGGGCTGATTTTCCACGACACCATTAAATCCTTATTTAACCCGGTAAACGTGATGTACGCCCTGATTGTCGGCGGCGTATTGCTGATTGCGGCGGAAGTACTCAAGCCGAAACAGCCGCGCGCGGTCGGGATTGACGATATGACCTATCGTCAGGCGTTTGTCATCGGCTGCTTTCAGTGTCTGGCGCTGTGGCCGGGGTTCTCGCGCTCGGGGGCGACTATCTCCGGCGGCATGCTGATGGGCGTCAGCCGCTACGCGGCGTCGGAGTTCTCTTTCCTGCTGGCGGTACCGATGATGATGGGCGCCACCGTGCTGGACGTCTACAAGAGCATCGGCTTCCTGAACATGGGCGATGTGCCGATGTTTGCCGTCGGCTTCGTGATGGCGTTTATCGTGGCGCTGATTGCGATTAAAACCTTCCTGCAGCTGATCAAGCGGATCTCGTTTATCCCGTTCGCTATCTACCGCTTTATCGTGGCGGCAGCCGTTTACGTGGTCTTCTTCTAAGACCAGTGCCCTCAGCCTTGCGGCTGGGGGCAACGCTGTTCCTTCCACTGCGCCACCGCAGCAATTCTCCGCCGCGTCAGCTCTTCGCGAATTTCCGCCCCTTTAAAGCCCGCCGCCACGACCTCTTTGGTGGAGACAGACTGCGCCACTTCCCAGGCCTCCAGAAGCAGGCGCCCTTGCGGGTAATCGCTGGCCTCGAAACCGGTGCGTCCGCGGACGTCGGCTTCGCTGGTGAGGGCGATCTGCTGCACGCGCTGCGGTTTGCGCCAGGCGTCAATGCTGTCGAAGAGTTTGACGAGGGTTTTCGGCTGCAGGATCGGCAGGGTGTGGATCAAGTCATGGTACTCCGCCACCAGTTTCGCGAGATCGCGGATATCGTTTGGCACCCGCAGACGCGCGCAGATCTGTTCTACCAGCTTGACGCCCGCCGGGCCATGGCCGTGGTGACGCGGCCAGAGCGCTTTCGGCGTCAGTCCTTTACCGAGGTCATGACACAGGGTGGCGAAACGCACGTCGACATCCGGCGACAGCATCGCGGCCATCGTGACGGTCATCAGGGTGTGCAGGCCGGTATCGATTTCCGGGTGCCACTTCGCCGGGGCCGGCACGCCGTACAGCGCGTCAATTTCCGGAAACAGCACCTTAAGAGCCTGGCAGTCGCGCAGCGTCTGGAAAAAGACCTGCGGATTGCGGGTGGTTAACGCGCTTTCCGTCTCTTTCCACACCCGCTCCGGCGTTAAATGCGCCAGCTCACCGGCCTCAACCATCGCATGCATCAGGGCCTGGGTTTCTTCGGCAATGCGAAAGCCCAGATGCGCATAGCGGGCAGCAAAGCGCGCCACACGCAGCACGCGCAGCGGATCTTCGCTAAAGGCGGGAGAGACATGGCGCAGCAGGCGCAGGCGAAGATCGTTTTGCCCGCCGTAGGGGTCGATGATCGTGCCATCGGCATCCTGGGCGAGGGCGTTGACCGTCAGGTCGCGGCGCAGCAGATCGGCTTCGAGGGTCACGTCCGGGGCGGCATAGCAGGTAAAACCGGTATAGCCCGCGCCGGATTTGCGCTCGGTACGGGCCAGGGCATACTCCTCCCGGCTTTGCGGATGGAGGAACACGGGAAAGTCGCGGCCTACCTGTTGGTAGCCCGCGTCAAGCATCTGTTGCGGGGTGGCGCCCACCACCACCCAGTCTCGGTCTTTGACCGGCAGCCCTAATAGCGCATCGCGCACCGCACCGCCGACCAGATAGCTCTTCACGCCCGATTCTCCCGTATCTGTTTTTCGCAAGATGATACGTAAGTCTGGCAGAGAAGACGAATTAGTTCATCCACCGGTCTTTACGTTTGCGGCTTGGCACCAGATGCGGCAGCACCAGACCCAGCAGCAGACCGACGCCGAGCACGCCGCCGCCGTACATGAACCACTGCATGATAATGGTGCGCTGTTTGTCATCAAGCTGCAGATTCGCCGCATTCACCTTCTTCTGCGCGACCACCAGCTCGTTTTTCAACTTCTGGTTCTCGTCCTTCAGCGCGTTAATCGCGCTGTCGCTGCCGGCGACTTTCTTCTGCATATCCGCCGTGCGCTGGTTCCAGGTGGCGTCGATGTTGTTCAGCTTATCGGTCAGCGTTTTGACCTGGTTTTCCAGATCCGGGACGCGGGTGCGCAGGCTGGGCTCATTGCTCAGCTCTTTCAACGGGATCCAGGCGGTACGGCCATTGCTGTCGCGGACCTGCGCGTAACTGGTGCTGTCGTTCGTTTGCAGCACCGACACTTCTTCCCCGGCGTTGATGGTGCCGACCAGACGATAATTATCGCCCGGGCCGCTGCGAACCCAGGTGTTCAGCTCATCGGAAACGTAGCGCTTTTCTTCTGCGTGAACCGCCGTAGCGGCGCTAAGCGCGAGCAAAGTAAAAGTAATCAGGCGTAATTTTGGCATCAGGTCATCGTTTGGTCATAAAAAGTGGAACGATAGTAGAGGCATCGCCAGAGCGACGCAAAGTTTTCCACCACAATCGGAATCATCCAGGAGGTGGCCCGGCAAAAAGCGCGTTGCATGGCGATTCGCCGCAAAATACTATCTACTGACAAAAAATATCGTCGTAAGTTCGCCGCAATTTGTCGGCGCAGCACAGAAGCGGAAGAATTCAGTCATGGCTCAAGAAATCGAACTCAAGTTTATCGTCGCTCAGAATGGGGTAGAGACGCTGCGCGAGCAGCTCAATGCGCTCGAGGCGAAACATACGCCTGCGGGCCAGTTACTGAACATTTATTACGAAACCGCCGATAACTGGCTGCGTCGTCACGATATGGGGCTGCGCATCCGCGGCGACCAGGGGCGTTATGAAATGACGCTGAAAATTGCCGGCCGGGTGGTAGGGGGGCTGCACCAGCGTCCGGAATACAATATCCCACTGGATAAACCGGAGCTGGCACTTGAGCGCCTGCCGGCGGAGGTCTGGCCGCAAGGCGAGCTCCCGGCCGCACTGGCGGAGCATGTCCAGCCGCTGTTCAGCACTGATTTTGCTCGTGAACGTTGGGTGATACAGGAAGGGAATAGTGAGATTGAGATCGCCCTCGATCGCGGCGAAGTGAAGGCTGGCGAACATCAGGAGCCGATCTGCGAACTGGAGCTGGAGCTGCTTGCCGGGGAGACCGCCGATCTGCTGCGCCTTGCGCACCGTCTGCTGGAGAGCGGCGTTCTGCGTCAGGGGAGCCTGAGCAAAGCCGCGCGCGGGTATCATCTGGCGCAAGGCAATGGCGAGCGTCCCGTCACCTCGCTGACGGTGCTGACGGTGGCGGCGAAGGCCAGCGTGGAGCAGGGGCTGGAGGCGGCGCTGGAGAGCGCCCTGGCGCACTGGCTGTATCACGACGAAGTATGGCTGCGCGGCAATGCGAAAGCCAAAGCGGAAATCCTGCTGGCGTTAGCCCGCGTGCGCCATACCCTCGTGCTGTTCGGCGGCATCGTGCCGCGTAAGGCGACCACCCAGCTCCGCGCGTTGCTGAACGACGCTGAAGCCGTTCTGCTGGCCGCGGACACCGCCGACGAGGCGTTATTCCGCACCGAGGTCGTCGGCGCCAAACTGGCCCTGACCGAATGGCTGGTCCAGCGCGGCTGGCGTCCGTTCCTCAACGAGGCAGGAGAGAAAAAAATAGCCGGATCGTTCAAACGGTTTGCCGATATTAACCTCTCGCGGGTGGCGGCCGAGCTGCGCAGCGCCGTGCAGCATCTGGCGGTTGAAGATGCCGCCGACCAGTTGCCGAAGCTGTCCCGCGACATCGACAGCGTCCAGCTGCTGGCGGGCGCCTATGGCGACGCCGTCGCGCCGTGGCTGGAGAACTGGCAGGAGCTTCACCGTGCAATAGCACATGACGATCGCAGCGTCTTTGAATATTTCCGTCGCCAGGCGCTGGCTGCCGAGCCGTTCTGGCTGCATAGTGGAAAACGATAATTTCAGGCCAGGGAGCCCTTATGATGCCGCTTTCTCCGCAATTACAGCAGCACTGGCAGACGGTCGCTGACCGTCTGCCAGCGGATTTTCCCATTGCAGAACTGAGCCCACAGGCCAGGTCGGTCATGGCGTTCAGCGATTTTGTCGAACAGAGTGTGATCGCCCAGCCGGGCTGGCTGAATGAGCTTGCGGACTCCTCGCCGGAGGCGGAAGAGTGGCGGCATTACGAGGCCTGGCTGCAGGATCGCCTGCAGGCCGTCACTGACGAAGCGGGGTTGATGCGAGAGCTGCGTCTCTTCCGCCGCCAGATGATGGTCCGCATCGCCTGGGCGCAGGCGCTGTCGCTGGTGAGCGAAGAAGAGACCCTGCAGCAGCTGAGCGCCCTGGCGGAGACCCTGATTGTCGCCGCCCGCGACTGGCTCTACGCCGCCTGCTGTAAGGAGTGGGGAACGCCATGCAATGCCGAGGGCCAGCCGCAGCCGCTGCTGATCCTCGGGATGGGAAAGCTGGGCGGCGGCGAGCTGAACTTCTCTTCCGATATCGATCTGATCTTTGCCTGGCCTGAGCATGGCGCCACCCGCGGCGGCCGCCGCGAGCTGGATAACGCCCAGTTCTTTACCCGTCTGGGGCAGCGGCTGATCAAGGCCCTTGACCAGCCGACGCAGGACGGCTTTGTCTATCGGGTTGACATGCGCCTGCGGCCGTTTGGCGACAGTGGGCCGCTGGTACTCAGCTTTGCGGCACTGGAGGATTATTACCAGGAGCAGGGTCGGGACTGGGAACGCTATGCGATGGTGAAAGCGCGGATCATGGGCGATAACGACGGCGTGTACGCCAGCGAGTTGCGCGCGATGCTCCGTCCTTTCGTCTTCCGCCGTTATATCGACTTCAGCGTGATCCAGTCGCTGCGTAACATGAAAGGCATGATCGCCCGCGAAGTGCGGCGTCGCGGGCTGAAAGACAACATCAAGCTCGGCGCCGGCGGGATCCGTGAAATTGAGTTTATCGTTCAGGTCTTTCAGCTGATCCGCGGTGGTCGCGAACCTGCACTGCAGCAGCGCGCCCTGCTGCCGACGCTGGCGGCGATTGATGAGCTACATCTGCTGCCGGAAGGCGACGCGGCGCTGCTGCGCGAGGCCTATCTGTTCCTGCGCCGGCTGGAAAACCTGCTGCAAAGCATCAACGATGAACAGACCCAGACCCTGCCGCAGGATGAACTTAACCGCGCCAGGCTGGCGTGGGGGATGCATACCGAAGACTGGGAGACGCTGAGCGCGCAGCTGGCGAGCCAGATGGCCAACGTGCGGCGAGTGTTTAATGAACTGATCGGCGATGATGAGGATCAGTCCCCGGATGAGCAACTGGCCGAGTACTGGCGCGAGCTGTGGCAGGATGCGCTGGAAGAAGATGACGCCAGCCCGGCGCTGGCGCATTTAAACGATACCGACCGCCGTAGCGTGCTGGCGCTGATTGCCGATTTTCGTAAAGAGCTGGATCGGCGCACCATCGGCCCGCGCGGCCGCCAGGTGCTGGATCAGCTGATGCCGCATCTGCTGAGCGAAATCTGCTCGCGTGCCGATGCGCCGCTGCCTCTGGCGCGGATCACGCCGCTGTTGACCGGGATCGTCACCCGTACCACCTATCTTGAGCTGCTGAGCGAATTCCCCGGCGCGCTGAAGCACCTGATCACGCTCTGCGCGGCGTCGCCGATGGTCGCCAGCCAGCTGGCGCGCCACCCGCTGCTGCTGGATGAGCTGCTGGATCCCAACACCCTCTATCAGCCGACGGCGACCGATGCCTATCGCGACGAGCTGCGCCAGTACCTGCTGCGCGTGCCGGAAGAGGATGAAGAGCAGCAGCTGGAGGCGTTGCGCCAGTTTAAGCAGGCGCAGCAGCTGCATATCGCGGCGGCGGATATCGCTGGTACCCTGCCGGTGATGAAGGTCAGCGATCACTTAACCTGGCTTGCCGAAGCGATCCTCGACGCGGTGGTGCAGCAGGCATGGGGGCAGATGGTCGCTCGCTACGGTCAGCCGACCCACCTGCACGATCGCCAGGGTCGCGGCTTCGCCGTTGTCGGCTACGGTAAGCTCGGCGGCTGGGAGCTGGGCTACAGCTCCGATCTCGATCTGGTGTTCCTCCATGACTGCCCGGCGGAGGTGATGACCGACGGCGAGCGGGAGATTGACGGCCGTCAGTTCTACCTGCGGCTGGCCCAGCGGATCATGCACCTGTTCAGCACCCGCACCTCGTCCGGTATTCTCTACGAAGTGGACGCCCGGCTGCGTCCTTCTGGCGCGGCGGGGATGCTGGTCACCACCGCCGACGCGTTTGCTGACTATCAGCAGAACGAAGCCTGGACGTGGGAACATCAGGCGCTGGTGCGCGCCCGCGTGGTCTATGGCGACCCGGCGCTGCAGGCGCGCTTTGACGCCATTCGTCGCGATATCCTGACCACCCCGCGGGAGGGGATGACCCTGCAGACCGAGGTTCGCGAGATGCGCGAGAAGATGCGCGCCCACCTTGGCAACAAACATCCCGATCGTTTTGATATCAAAGCCGATGCCGGCGGGATCACCGATATTGAATTTATTACTCAGTATCTGGTCCTACGCTATGCCAGTGACAAGCCGAAGTTGACCCGCTGGTCTGACAACGTGCGTATTCTTGAGCTGCTGGCGCAGAACGACATCATGGACGAGGAGGAGGCGCGCGCCTTAACGCATGCGTACACCACCTTGCGTGATGCGCTCCATCACCTGGCCCTGCAGGAGCAGCCGGGACACGTGGCGCCAGAGGCCTTCAGCCGGGAGCGTGAGCAGGTCAGCGCCAGCTGGCAGAAGTGGCTGATGGCTTAACTATAAAATCGGGTGTGCTATTATCGCGCGCAAAGTTTGCGTCTCGCAGGAGAGAGTCATGAAAGTAACGCTGCCGGAGTTTGAACGTGCAGGAGTGTTGGTGGTGGGTGATGTGATGCTGGACCGCTACTGGTACGGCCCCACCAGTCGTATTTCCCCGGAAGCCCCGGTGCCGGTGGTGAAGGTGGAAAATATCGAAGAACGTCCTGGCGGCGCGGCAAACGTAGCGATGAACATCGCCTCCCTGGGGGCAACGTCGCGCCTGGTGGGATTGACCGGGATTGATGACGCTGCCCGCGCGCTGAGCCAGGCGCTGGCCAATGTGAATGTGAAGTGCGACTTCGTCTCCGTCCCGACTCACCCGACCATCACCAAGCTGCGGGTGCTGTCGCGCAATCAGCAGCTGATCCGCCTCGACTTTGAAGAGGGCTTCTCCGGCGTGGATCCGCAGCCGATGCATGAGCGCATTCAGCAGGCGCTGGGAGCCATTGGCGCACTGGTCCTCTCGGACTACGCCAAAGGGGCGCTGACCAGCGTCCAGACGATGATCAAGCTCGCCCGTGAAGCGGGCGTGCCGGTGCTGATCGATCCGAAAGGCACCGATTTCGAACGCTACCGCGGCGCGACGCTGCTCACCCCGAACCTCTCTGAGTTTGAAGCGGTGGTGGGCAAGTGTCAGGATGAAGCGGAGATCGTTGAACGCGGCATGAAGCTCATCGCCGAATTTGAACTGTCAGCGCTGCTGGTGACGCGTTCTGAGCAGGGGATGACGCTGCTGCAGCCGGGGCGTCCGCCGCTGCATATGCCGACCCAGGCCCAGGAAGTGTACGATGTCACCGGCGCCGGCGACACGGTGATTGGCGTGCTGGCGGCGACCCTGGCCTCCGGCAACACCCTGGAAGAGGCCTGCTATTTCGCCAACGCCGCGGCGGGCGTGGTGGTCGGTAAGCTGGGAACCTCCACCGTTTCTCCTGTCGAGCTGGAAAACGCGGTCCGCGGCCGGGCTGAGACCGGCTTTGGCGTGATGAGCGAAGAGGAACTCAAACAGGCGGTTGCGGCAGCGCGCAAGCGCGGTGAGAAAGTGGTGATGACCAACGGGGTCTTCGATATTCTGCATGCCGGCCATGTCTCCTATCTGGCGAATGCGCGCAAGCTGGGCGACCGTCTGATCGTGGCGGTCAACAGCGATGCCTCAACCAAACGTCTGAAAGGCGAAACCCGCCCGGTGAACCCGCTGGAGCAGCGGATGATCGTGCTGGGGGCGCTGGAGGCCGTCGACTGGGTGGTCTCCTTCGAGGAAGACACCCCGCAGCGGCTGATTGCCGGTATCCTGCCGGACCTGCTGGTCAAAGGCGGCGATTATAAGCCGGAACAGATCGCCGGCAGCGAAGAGGTCTGGGCTAACGGCGGCGAAGTGCTGGTGCTCAACTTTGAAGATGGCTGCTCGACCACCAATATTATTAAGAAAATACAAAAAGATAGCGATAAATAAGCTTTTCGCTATTCACCGGCTTGTACGGTGAAGCATCACGGCCCGCGATGGAGATATCGCGGGCCGTTTTTATTTAATCATGTGGAAAATGATTTAGCGCAATAAATAATCATGTTAAGCGCATTTTTCGTACAAATAGCGTTAAGGTAAGCGTAAATACTGAAGTGAGTAAAAGGCATATGACTGATCAGAACATCCACCGCTGAAGGAGTATGCGCATGAACCATAACGATATGTATTCAATGAAGAATTTTGATTTTTTGGCGCGGAGTTTCGCCAGAATGCACGCGCAAGGCCAGCCAGTTGATCTTCAGGCTATTGTCGGCAATATGGATGAAGAGCATCGTGAATGGTTTTGCCAGCGTTATGAACTTTACTGTCGTCAGGTAAACAGCCCGGCGGAAGCCGCCCACTAAGCCAAACGCAAAACGGGCCCCTGAGGGCCCGTTTTTTACGGCTGCTCTTCGCTGCCAGGCGTCGCTGCCTGGCGGTTTTCGAGGTCATTCAGACGCTGCTCCAGCAGCGCCAGTTTTTCGCGGGTCCGCAGCAAAACCTGAGTCTGTACGTCAAACTCTTCGCGGCTGACCAGATCCAGGCGGGTCAGCTGCGACTGCAGCGCCTGGCGGATTTTCTTCTCAACATCCTCACCCAGATCGCGAAGTCCTTTTGGCATCGACTCATGGACCTGGCGGGCGATTTGTTCAATTTTTTTCGGGTCAATCATGGTGGTTTCCTGCTCGGGTCGGATGATTGATCATTGTAGTGCGAACCAGGCCGCCTATAAACCAGAAATGTTTGAAGCTTATGCATTGCCGAGGATAGTCAATAGCGTTATAGTTATCTCGCTTATTCTCAGGGCGGGGCGAAATTCCCCACCGGCGGTAAATCAACCATTGCGTTGAAAGCCCGCGAGCGCTTCCCGTGACTACGGGAAGGTCAGCAGATCCGGTGTAATTCCGGGGCCGACGGTTAAAGTCCGGATGGGAGAGAGTAACGGCACAGTCGGGCCCAGGCCCGCTCGCGTTGACTTTTGCCGCTAAACCGGCGCTCCTAAGACTGCCCTGATTCTGGTAACCATAATTTTAATGAGGTTTTTTTACCATGAATCAGACGCTCCTTTCTTCTTTTGGTACCGCTTTTGAACGTGTGGAACACGCTTTGGACGCCCTGCGTGAAGGCCGCGGCGTGATGGTGCTTGATGATGAAGACCGTGAAAACGAAGGCGATATGATCTTCGCCGCCGAAACCATGACCGTTGAGCAGATGGCGCTGACCATTCGTCACGGCAGCGGCATTGTGTGCCTGTGCCTGACCGAAGATCGCCGCAAACAGCTGGATCTGCCGATGATGGTTGAGAACAACACCAGCGCCTACGGCACCGGCTTTACCGTGACCATCGAAGCGGCCGAAGGTGTGACCACCGGCGTCTCCGCTGCCGACCGCGTGACCACCGTCCGCGCGGCCATTGCCGACGGCGCGAAACCTTCCGATCTCAACCGTCCTGGCCACGTTTTCCCGCTGCGTGCGCAGCCGGGTGGCGTACTGACCCGCGGCGGCCACACTGAAGCCACTATCGACCTCGTGACCTTGGCTGGCTTTAAACCCGCAGGCGTGCTGTGCGAGCTGACCAACGACGATGGCACCATGGCGCGCGCGCCGGAGTGCATCAAGTTCGCTCAGCAACACAATATGGCGGTAGTCACGATTGAAGATCTGGTGGCCTATCGTCGCGAACATGAGCGTAAAGCCAGCTAAATAGCGGTTCGCTACGCCCGACCACAGCCCACTTCTTAGTGGGCTGTGTTGTTTCTGCGCTTTAACCGATGCCCATCGTCTGGAGTACCACCAGACTCAGCCCCATGACCGACATCCCGCACAAAACGCCATAGCTTGGGTTGCTTTGCGGATCGATCTCTTTCGCCAGCGGCATCAGTTCATCGACGGACAGTGCCACCATAATCCCGGCCACAGCGGCCATGATCGCTCCCATCACCAGCGGTGAGACCAGACTCCCCAGAATCAGCCACGCCAGCACGCCGCCCAAAATTTCCGCCATGCCGGAAAGCCCGGCCCAGAGTACCGCCTTGCTGCGCGACCCGGTGGCGGCATACACTGGCCCGGCAACGGCCAGTCCTTCAGGAATATTGTGCAGGGCAACGGCGAGGGCCACGCCCATGCCGAGTTCCAGGTTGTTGCTGGCCGTGACATAGGTGGCGATCCCTTCCGGGAAGTTATGCAGGCTGATACCTAACGTCAGCAGAATAGCGGTGCGACGTAAATTACGTGGACGCGGCGTGGCGGGGGTCATCAGATCCTGCGGGTGGGCGTGCGGCAGGAGGCGGTCAAGGCCGAAATAGCCCAGCAGGCCGATGACAAACATCCCGTAACCGAGCAGCGGCGACATGCCTTCGGCGGTCAGCGCGGCAGGCAGCATTTCCATCAATGAAATCAACAGCATGATCCCGGCGGCAAAGCCGAGGGAGAAGCCAAGCAGACGGTTAGAGGGTTTCTGACCAATCACGCCGAATATGGCGCCAATAAAGGTTGCGCTACCGGCTAGCAGCGTCAATATTAAGGGTGATGACATCGCTACTCTCCCTGTGAAAATAAGTGCATATGAGTATATTGCCTGAGGATGCGCGTACGGGACACGTCCCTTTACCGCGACTTACATTCAAATTTTCTGACGATCATCATCATGGTTATCTGAGTTTATCCTGGCGCAAAAGCGCGTAATGTGAGCACATCACATTGACACCCTAAGGATATCATCATGTCCCCTACCCGAATGCCCGCGTTGTTTCTCGGCCATGGCAGCCCAATGAACGTGCTGGAAGACAACATTTATACTCGCGCCTGGGCTCACCTGGGCGAAACCCTGCCGCGTCCGAAGGCGATTGTGGTGGTCTCTGCGCACTGGTTCACGCGCGGTACGGGCGTGACGGCGATGGAGGCCCCGAAGACCATTCACGACTTCGGCGGTTTCCCACAGGCGCTGTATGACACCCATTATCCGGCGCCGGGCTCTCCGGCGCTGGCGCAACGACTGGTGGAGCTGCTCTCGCCTGTGCCGGTCACTCTCGACAAAGAAGCCTGGGGATTTGACCATGGCTCGTGGGGCGTGCTGATTAAAATGTATCCGCAGGCGGATATCCCGATGGTTCAGTTGAGCATCGACAGCACCAAACCGCCGGCCTGGCATCTCGAAATGGGGCGGAAACTGGCCTCGCTGCGTGATGAAGGCATTATGCTGGTGGCCAGCGGCAACGTGGTGCATAACCTGCGCACCGCCCGCTGGCACGGCGAGAACACGCCATACCCATGGGCAGAGTCCTTCAATAACTACGTGAAGGCGAATCTGCAATGGCAGGGGCCGGACGAGCAGCACCCGCTGGTTAACTACCTGGCACACGAAGGAGGCTCGCTCTCCAACCCAACGGCGGAGCATTTCCTGCCGCTGCTATATATCCTGGGGGCGTGGGATGGTGTTGAAGCGATTACGATCCCGGTCGATGGCATCGAGATGGGCTCGCTGAGTATGCTGTCGGTGGTGGTTGGCGCCTGATGATAGTGCGCTCCGGCGATATCGTCGCCGGAGCGCGACATTATTCGACGAAAATGTGCGGATAGAAGCGCGACAGATCCTGAGTGATCAGCGCCCGATCTTCGCGAATGCCGATCCCGGCGGGCTGATCGTTGATGAGCCAGCTGCCAATCAGCGTGTAGCTGTCACCAAACTTCGGCAGGGGGTAAAACTCCTGCACGATGGTTCCTTCTTCCCCGTACGGACCTTCCACCGACTCCACGACCTTGCCCTGCTCAACAATGGAGACGTTGGCCCCTTCACGAGAGAAGATCGGCTTAATGACGAACTTCTCCATCTCCGGGTGGGCATCTTCGCTGAAGTAGGCCGCCAGCAGATTCGGGTGATTGGGGAACATTTCCCACAGCATCGGCAGCAACGCTTTGTTGGAGATAATGCTTTTCCACGCGGGCTCCAGCCAGCGCACGCCGGCGTCTTCCAGCTTGGTGGAGAACATCTCCCGCAGCATAAACTCCCACGGATAGAGCTTGAACAGGTTACCAATCACCTGATCCTGCAGATCGGTAAACTGACCTTTTTCGCCCAGACCGATATCTTCGATATAGAGGAATTCCGTCGCCAGGCCTGCTTCCGCGGCGCAGTCCTGCAGATACTGCACGGTGCCGCGATCTTCAACGGTATCGCGGCAGCAGGCCATATGCAGCAGCTGGAAGCCAAACTGCTCGCGCAGCTCGCCGAAGCGATCGATGAGCTTTTCCTGCAAACTATTGAACTGGTCGCTGCCCGCCGGCAGCTTGCCGGCGTTGAGCTGGTCTTCCAACCAGATCCACTGGAAGAAGGCCGCTTCATACAGCGAGGTCGGGGTGTCGGCATTGTTCTCCAGCAGCTTCGGCTCGCCGACGCCATCCCATGCCAGGTCGAGACGCGAGTAGAGCGACGGCTGGTTGGTTTTCCACGACTGGCGCACAAAGCCCCAGGTGTGTTTAGGGATGCGGAATTTAGTCATCAGCTCATCGCTGGCGATCACTTTCTCCACCACCTGGAGGCACATTTGATGCAGCTCGGCGGTGACTTCCTCCAGTTTTTCCACCTGCGCGAGGGTCAGCTTGTAATACGCCTCTTCGCTCCAGTAGGGCTCACCGTACATGGTGTGGAAGTTGAAACCGTACTCGGTCGCTTTCTCACGCCAGTCCGGGCGCTCGGTAATACTGACTCTTTCCATGTGAGTTAGCCGCCCATCGAGCGAGAAGAGGACGTTGAGCCTGCGGCGCTACGCTGCATAGTCGACTGCTTCGCCACCGACTCGCCAAAACCACCGCGGGTAACGGTGGTGGTGGTCGCTGGCTTCGGCGCCATCGCGGTTTTCGGCACGTTCATGGTGCGACCCGGCTGGGCGGCGCCATAGCTTTTGCCGCTCGCATCGGTGTATTGACCATAGGCCGGGCTGGCCGGGTTTTTCGAGCTGAACAGCGGCTGCTGTTGCGCCATGCCGCCGCCCATTAGGCGGCCCATCATATAGCCGGCCATCAGCGGCATCCAGAAGCTGCCGCTGCTTTGCGCCTGCGCCTGGTTTTCCGGGGCGACGCCCGCCTGGGCTGGCGTCTGCTGGCACTGGCCTTCGCCAAACTCGGCGACGCAGTCTTCCCGGGTGGCATATTTCGGCGCGGTGCGTTCTGCCTCTTTTACCGCGTTGGTGTAAGCCGTGGTGCACTCGGCTGCTTTGCCCGGATTGGCGGCGGAGCAGTCATCGGCGTTCTGGTATAGCGACACCGTTTCATCGCTTTTTTCACAACCGGCAAGCATAAAGACCGCGGTGACGGCCAGCGCGACCGGCGTCAGATGGCGTGCGCTCCAGCTTTTGCGGAACGACGAATGATTAATTTTTTTTGTCCGTTTCATATTTGTCTTCCAGGACCCAGTGGTATGGCGTGTGTTAACGCTCAGGATAGAGGATGAGTGGTGGAAAATGAAGCGAAGAGGGGCGCTAAGCGGGGGATCTTTACGTTGCCTTACGTTTAACGCATCGCCTGTCCGACGGACAGGCGATGCGCGTCACAGTATGGGTATTACTGACGGAACGGATTGCTGCCGCTGCTCTGGGTGGTCCGTGCGGACGCCGGTTTCACCGCTGCGGTAGTGTTGCCGTAGCCATCGGCGGTGGCATCCTGCTGTGGATTTTCCGGAGCGACGCTGTCTGCGGAGGTGGGGATCGGTTTGCCCAGCGTGTTGTTCAGGGCGACCAGATCCTGCTCGTTCAGGGTACCTAACGCCGACTTAATGTTCAGCTCGTTGATCAGGTAGTTATAGCGCGCATTGGAGAGCTGCTGCTTGGCGTTATACAGCGTGGTGGTGGCGTCGAGGACGTCAACGATGGTACGCGTACCCACCGAGTAGCCTGCTTCCATCGCATCCAGGGAGCTTTGCGCAGAGACCACCGCCTGTTTGTAGGCATTGATGCTGCTGATGGAGGCGTTCACGTTGTTAAACGACGAACGTACAGTCTGCACGACGCTGCGGTGGGCGCTTTCCAGCTGCTCGCTGGCGCCAACGAAGTTGTATTGCGCCTGTTTGACCTGCGAGGTCACCGCGCCACCCTGATACAGTGGCAGAGAGAAGTTCAGGCCGATTTGGTTCTGCCCGGCATCGTTATCCTGGTATTGCTGAGGATTATTATGGGTTTTTGAACCACTGTAGCTAGTATTCGATACCCCACTCGACGCGGATAGGCTGAGCGTCGGCAAATGCCCGTCCTGCGCCTGGCGAATCTGCTCGCGAGCCAGGTCCTGGTTCAGACGCGCCTGCAGCAGCGACAGGTTGCGGTTCTCCGCTTCCTTCAGCAGGGCGTTGACCGCCTGCGGCTTGTTGGTTTTGAAGCCATTCACATTCAGCGAGGCCAGCTCCGGATAGTAGTTACCGGTGACCTGGCGCAGTTCTTCGACGGCGTTGTCGAGATCGTTACGCGCGGTGACTTCGTTCGCCAGCACGGCGTCGTATTGTGAACGGGCGTTCTGTACGTCAGTGATCGCCACCAGGCCTACGTTAAAGCGCTGCGTGGTTTGATCCAACTGGCGGTAAATGGCCTGTTTCTGCGCTTCGGTATAGGAGAGCGTGTCGATGGCGGCCAGCACTTTAAAATAGGCCGTCGCGGTATTCAGAATCAGCGTTTGCTGATCGGTCTGATACGTGACATCCTGAATGCCTGCCGTTTTTTCCTGCAGCGTCAGGGCGCGCCATTTCGACATATCAAACAGAACCTGCGTTAACTGCAGCGAGCCGCTGGTGACGTTTGAATTGATGCCGTTGCTGTCGCGATAGCCATTGTTATAGGTATAATCCGCTCCCAGCCCAAGCTGAGGCAGTAATGGACTGCGCGCTTCATTGATCTTTTCGAACGCGGCGTCACGATCGGCTGCCGATTTACGCAGATCGGGGTTGCTGATGCGCGCCTGCTGGTAAACCTGAAGCAGGTTTTCCGCCTGGCTCATGGCGCTGAACCCGGTCAGGCTCAGGCCGATAAGAATGGGGAGCAATTTCTTCATTTGCATTCCTTGTTGTGAAGCATTTAGCGCTGGTCTAATTCTAAGAAAAATTCCGCTGATTGTATCGATTCTGCCGCCGTAAAAAGTTGGCGTTACGTGCCATCCGGCGGTAATTTGCACCAATCTAACATACGGACCGTAAAACGGTAGCCAAACGGTCTGGAAATCCCTAATTTCGGATTAGCAGGACATGACAATGAGCAAACCCATTCAGCAGGGAATTACCTTCTTCAAAAATGATGTAGAAATTATTGCACGCGAAACGCTGTATCGTGGTTTTTTTTCGCTCGATTTATACCGTTTTCGCCACCGCCTGTTTAACGGCGGCATGAGCGGCGAAGTCACCCGTGAAATTTTTGAGCGCGGGCATGCCGCCGTCTTGCTACCCTTTGACCCGGTGCGGGACGAAGTGGTGCTCGTCGAACAAATCCGTATTGCCGCCTATGATACCAGCGAGAGCCCGTGGCTGCTCGAAATGGTCGCCGGCATGATCGAAGCGGGGGAAACGGTGGAAGACGTTGCCCGTCGGGAAGCGCTGGAGGAGGCCGGACTTGAAGTCGGGCGGACGAAACCAATATTAAGCTATCTGGCCAGTCCTGGCGGCACCAGCGAACGGTTATCGATCCTGGTGGGAGAAGTTGATGCATCCACGGCAAAAGGCATTCACGGCCTGGCCGAGGAAAACGAGGATATTCGGGTGCATGTGGTGAGCCGGGAACAGGCTTACCAGTGGGTAGAAGAGGGGAAAATCGATAACGCAGCCTCTGTCATCGCCTTGCAATGGCTGCAATTGCATTATCACAATTTACGAAACGAGTGGACAAAATGAAGCGTTATACACCTGACTTCCCTGAGATGATGCGCCTGTGCGAGACCAACTTCGCGCAGTTGCGCCGCCTGTTGCCGCGAACGGATGCAGCGGGTGAGAAGGTAAGTTATCAGGTGGGAAGCGCGCAGTATCGGTTAACGATAGTTGAATCGACCCGCTACACTACTCTGGTGGCGATAGAACAGACTCTGCCTGCGGTAAGCTACTGGAGCCTGCCGTCGATGACCGTTCGCCTCTACCATGACGCCATGGTGGCCGAAGTGTGTTCGAGTCAGCAGATCTTTCGCTTCAAAGCGCGGTATGATTATCCTAATAAAAAGTTGCATCAACGCGACGAAAAGCATCAAATTAACCAGTTTCTGGCCGACTGGCTGCGTTACTGTTTAGCACATGGAGCGATGGCGATTCCGGTTTGTTAGCGTCGTTAAACCTAAGGACACCATTTGGAAAGCCTGTTAAACCTACCTCTGGCTGGTGAGGCCAGAGTCAGGATCTTACAAATTACTGATACTCACCTGTTTGCTGAAAAACATGAAACGTTGTTAGGCATTAATACCTGGGAAAGTTATCAGGCCGTACTGTCGGCTATTCATGCCTCACAGCGTCCATGCGATCTGATTGTCGCAACAGGCGATCTGGCGCAGGACCACTCCTCCGCGGCCTATCAGCATTTTGCTGAGGGTATCGCGAGTTTTGCTGCACCCTGCGTCTGGCTACCGGGTAACCATGATTTCCAGCCGGCGATGTACAGTACGCTGCAGGCGTCAGGCATTTCACCCGCCAAGCGCGTGTTTCTCGGTGACCACTGGCAGATCCTGCTGCTGGACAGCCAGGTGTTTGGCGTTCCCCATGGCGAGCTGAGCGACTTCCAGCTGGAGTGGCTCGAACACAAGCTGGCAGAAGCGCCGGAGCGTTATACCTTACTCCTGCTGCACCACCATCCGCTGCCTGCTGGCTGTAGCTGGCTGGACCAACACAGCCTGCGCAACGCTGGCGCGCTGGACCGCGCGCTGAGCGCCTGGCCGCGGGTGAGACATCTGCTGTGCGGCCATATTCATCAGGAGCTGGATCTGGACTGGAATGGCCGGCGCATGATGGCGACGCCGTCGACCTGCGTCCAGTTCAAACCACACTGCGCCAATTTCACTCTGGATACCGTCTCACCCGGCTGGCGCTGGCTGGAGCTGCATCCTGACGGGACGCTGACCACCGAAGTGTGCCGCCTGGAAGGCGCCGAGTTCCACCCGGATATTGCTTCAGAAGGCTACTGATGGCGACGCTTCTTTATCTGCACGGCTTTAACAGTTCCCCGCGCTCGGCGAAGGCGATGGCGTTAAAGACCTGGCTGTCGCAGCAGCACCCCGATATCACCATGGTGGTACCGGAGCTGCCGCCTTATCCGGCTGAAACAGCAGAGCTGCTGGAATCCATTGTGCTGGAGCATGGCGGCGAGCCACTCGGGGTTGTGGGGTCGTCGCTGGGCGGCTACTACGCGACCTGGCTGTCGCAGTGCTTTATGGTGCCGGCGGTGGTCGTCAACCCGGCGGTGCGCCCGTTTGAACTGCTGAACAATTTTCTCGGCCACAATGAGAATCCATACACCGGGCAGCAATATGTGCTAGAGTCTCGCCATATTTACGATCTCAAGGTCATGCAAATCGACCCGCTTGAAGCGCCGGATTTACTCTGGCTGCTGCAGCAGACCGGGGATGAAGTGCTTGATTACCGCCAGGCCGTTCATTACTACGCCTCCTGCCGGCAAACGGTGGAGGAGGGCGGTAATCACGCATTTGTCGGCTTTGACGATCATTTCACTCAGATTATCGAATTTCTCGGCCTGTGCTAAACGGCCCTGAACGACCTACGAATACACACCATGACGCAATCTTCATATAACGCTGATGCCATTGAGGTACTCACCGGGCTAGAGCCGGTGCGCCGCCGTCCGGGCATGTATACCGACACCACCCGTCCTAACCATCTTGGTCAGGAAGTTATTGATAACAGTGTCGATGAAGCGCTGGCAGGCCACGCCAAACGCGTGGAAGTTATCCTTCATGCCGACCAGTCCCTGGAAGTCATTGACGACGGGCGCGGCATGCCGGTCGACATTCACCCGGAAGAAGGGGTGCCGGCGGTTGAGCTGATCCTCTGCCGACTGCACGCGGGCGGTAAGTTTTCCAACAAAAACTACCAGTTTTCCGGCGGCCTGCACGGGGTGGGGATCTCGGTGGTCAACGCCCTGTCAAAACGCGTAGAGGTAACGGTTCGTCGCGACGGTCAGGTCTACAGCATCGCCTTTGAAAACGGTGAAAAAGTAGAAGATCTGCACGTCACTGGTACCTGTGGCAAACGCAATACCGGGACCAGCGTCCATTTCTGGCCGGACGAAAGCTTCTTCGACAGCCCGCGTTTCTCCGTTTCGCGTTTGACCCATCTGTTAAAAGCGAAAGCGGTGCTGTGTCCCGGCGTGGAAATCGTGTTTCGCGATCAGGTCAACGACAGCGAGCAGCGCTGGTGCTATGCCGATGGCCTTAACGACTACCTGTGCGAAGCCGTAAACGGCCTGCCGCTGCTGCCGGAAAAACCGTTCGTCGGCACCTTCTCCGGCGAGACGGAAGCCGTGGACTGGGCGCTGCTGTGGCTGCCGGAAGGCGGCGAATTGCTGACCGAAAGCTACGTCAACCTGATCCCGACCATGCAGGGCGGGACGCACGTTAACGGTCTGCGTCAGGGACTGCTGGATGCGATGCGCGAGTTCTGCGAATACCGTAATATCCTGCCGCGCGGCGTGAAGCTGTCAGCGGAAGATATCTGGGATCGCTGCGCCTACGTGCTGTCGGTGAAAATGCAGGATCCGCAGTTCGCCGGGCAAACCAAAGAGCGTCTGTCGTCGCGCCAGTGCGCGGCGTTCGTCTCCGGCGTGGTGAAAGATGCCTTCAGTCTGTGGCTGAACCAGAACGTACAGGCTGCCGAACTGCTGGCGGAGATGGCTATCTCCAGCGCCCAGCGTCGTCTGCGCGCCGCCAAGAAAGTGGTGCGTAAAAAGCTGACCAGCGGTCCGGCATTGCCGGGTAAGCTGGCAGACTGCACCGCCCAGGACCTGAACCGCACCGAGCTGTTCCTCGTCGAAGGGGACTCGGCGGGCGGTTCAGCCAAGCAGGCGCGCGATCGCGAATATCAGGCGATCATGCCGCTGAAAGGCAAGATCCTGAATACCTGGGAAGTCTCGTCCGATGAAGTGTTAGCTTCGCAAGAAGTGCACGACATTTCGGTGGCGATTGGTATTGACCCGGATAGCGATGATTTAAGCCAGCTGCGCTACGGCAAAATTTGTATTCTGGCGGATGCCGATTCCGATGGCCTGCACATTGCCACCCTGCTGTGCGCGCTGTTTGTGAGACATTTCCGTACTCTGGTGAAAGAGGGGCACGTCTACGTCGCGCTGCCGCCGCTGTACCGTATCGATCTCGGTAAAGAGGTCTACTACGCGCTGACGGAAGAAGAAAAAACCGGCGTGCTGGAGCAGCTGAAGCGTAAGAAGGGCAAGCCAAACGTCCAGCGCTTTAAAGGTCTGGGTGAGATGAACCCAATGCAACTGCGGGAAACCACGCTTGATCCGAATACCCGCCGGCTGGTGCAACTGGTGATCAGCGATGAGGATGAGCAGCAGACCACGGCGATGATGGACATGCTGCTGGCCAAGAAGCGTTCCGAAGACCGTCGCAACTGGCTGCAGGAGAAGGGCGATATGGCGGATCTGGAAGTGTAAGTTTGTACGCTGCGCCTGACGTAAAAGGGAGCCTCAGGCTCCCTTTTTCATTTCACGACTGCGTCGGCGGGCTTAGACGCCAGGCTGCAGGATACGGATGGTGGTCTCCAGCACATCGCCTTTGACCGCTTCCGACCAGGCTTTCATGTGCGGCGTTTGCAGGTGCGCTTCAAGATGCGCGACGCTTTCCCACTGCTCCACCATGACGATAGAGTCGGGGGCCGTGGTCTGGAAGCTGACGCCGGCGGCATGATCTACCATGGGCGCGTAGCCGTGGCAGCCGGCCTCCTGCAAAACGGTCGGAATGATTTTCGCGAACTGATCGAGAACCGCCTGACGGTGGTGCTGGCCCGGGCGGGTACGGATTTCTGCAATCACTGTTAACATGGTTAACTCAACTCCTTCTGTGTGTATCTCGTCATACTCCAGGTTCGAATAACTCGAAATATGTAGAGCGTAGACCTGTAGTTAACCAAAAATTTCCGCCAGATGCTTGCGATATTCTGCGATATACCGTGGGACATCAGGCATTTTAATCACGTCGTTGGCGATAAAGGTCGGCAGCGCTTCCATTCCCAGGAACTGGTTAGCCTTATGGAACGGCAGGTAAACGCCGTCAACGCCGACGCCGTGGAAGAACTGGTCTTCGTCGGTGAAGGCTTCCATCGGCGCGTTCCAGGTCAGGGAGAGCATATATTTTTTCCCCTGCACCAGGCCGCCGGAGCCATATTTTTTGCTGGCGTCGGAGCGGGTACGACCGTCGCTGGCGTACAGCGAGCCGTGGCCTTCGGTAAAGACATCATCCATATATTTCTTCACCGTCCACGGGGCGCCCATCCACCAGCCCGGCATCTGCCAGATCACCACATCGGCCCAGAGGAAATTCTGCACTTCTGCTTTTACGTCGTACTCGCTTTCGGCGCGAACGCTTTTAACATCGTGCCCGGCGTCGCGCAGATAACTCTCCGCGACCTCGGTCAGGGTGTCGTTCAGCTGGCCATTCGAGTGCGCGAACTTTTTTGCGCCATTGATAATCAGGATGTTGCTCATCATTTGTCCTCAATCTTGAAAATTTGCCGATGATCTTACCCCGCGAAGCGGGGCAGTAAAATGAGCAAAATGTGCAAAGTCTTTTGCCAAATGAGCAATAATCTCGCTACCAGTACACGCGGGCTTCGAAGCCGCCGTCGCGCGCGTTGGCGAAATCAACCTGCATGCCGTGCAGCGAGGCGATGCGTCGGACGATAGACAGGCCCAGGCCGCTGCCCGGCGCGTCCTGCCCCGGCGGGCGATAAAAACGCTCGCCGATGCGCGCCAGCGCCTGCGGGCTAATGCCTGGGCCGTTATCACGCACCCGAAACTCGCGGGCGTTGAGGGTGATATCAACCTGGCTGCCGCGCGGGCTATAGCGTACGGCATTATCCAGCAGGTTGCGCACCAGCAGGCTGAGCAGCAGCGGCTGGCCGGTGTGAACGATATGACTGGCATTCAGGTGTAGGCGTAGTTCAATGGCGGACTGCTGCGCATGGTGATACATCTCCATGACCGCCGACTGCAGCAGGTCGTCGATGGCGACCGGCTGCACGTCGTCCAGTTGGGCGAGTGAGTCCAGCCGCGACAGCGTCAGCAGTTGATCGACCAGCCGGGTGGCGCGATCGATCCCCTGGTGGAGCTGGGCCAGCGCTTTCTCACGTCCTTCTGCATCGTCCATAGAGAGCTGGGCGACGTCGGTCTGTACCTTCAGCGCCGCCAGCGGGCTGCGCAGCTCATGGGCGGCATCAGAGGTAAACCGACGTTCGCGCAGCATGGCGTCATGGGTGCGCTGGAACAGCTGATTCAGAGCCTCGACCAGCGGGCGGACTTCGGAGGGGATCTTCTCCACGCTGAGCGATTCCGCTGAGTCCGGCGCGCGCAGGCGCAGCGTGCGCGCCAGCTTTTTCAACGGCGCCAGTTCGCGGCTTAACAGCACGATAAGCAGCACGAACATCAGCGGCAGGGCGATCATCCACGGGGTGAGCTGCGAGGTCACGATATCCATCGCCATTTCGCGCCGATAATCCCACTCCTGACCGACGACGATGCGATGGCGATCATCGGCAGTGGTTAACCACAGGAAGCGCCACTCGTCATCATCGCCGCGCAGGTAGCCATTGCTGAACCCCTCGCGCTGCGAGTTCCACTGGATATCCTCTCCATTCTCGCCGTCGTTGAGCACCATGGTGCCGTCGCGGGTGAAGATGGCGAACGCCAGCGCGTCGTCGTCGATGTGTCCATGCCGTACCTTTTTCTTTTCACCGAGCGATGCGGGCGGGGCGCGGAGTTCATCGAAATGCATGGCGCTCAGGCGACGGGCGAACAGCAACTGCTGGGTATCGAACAGCTTATCCAGCTTTTTGCTGGTTTGCTGCCAGGCGATCACGCTGGCGACGCCCCAGGCGGCCGCGGTCAGCACAGCAAACAGCAGCGTCAGACGGACGCGCAGGCTCAGGCGGGCAAGTCGTTTCATGCGTCACCCAGGGTATAGCCGATGCCGTGGACAGTGCGGATAAATCCGCTACCGAGTTTGCGGCGCAGATGATGGACGTGAACTTCCACGGCGTTGCTGGAGACCTCGTCGTCCCAGGTGTAGAGCTTTTCTTCGATAAGCTTGCGCGGCAGTACGCGACCAGCGTTACGCAGCAGCAGTTCCAGCAGGGCGAACTCTTTCGGCTTTAGCACTAGGCTCTCGCCGTCGAGGCTGGCGGTTAAGCGGTTCGGGTCGAGGCTCACCTTGCCGTGGCGCAACTCGCTGCTGCTCTGGCCGTGCGCGCGACGGATCAACGCTTCGAGGCGCGCCGCCACTTCAATCAGGGCGAAAGGTTTGCACAGATAGTCATCGGCGCCGAGCCGTAGCCCCTCCACTCGCTGGCTGAGCGCATCGCGGGCGGTAAGGATCAGCACTGGCTCATGGCGGCCCTTGTCCCGCCATTCGCGCAGAATATCGAGGCCATCGATGCCGGGGAGGGTGAGATCCAGGATTGCGGCGTCGTAGGGGGCGCTATATAAGGCATTTTTGCCCTCCAGCCCGGCGGTAAACCAGTCAATGCTGAAGCCCATTTTGCTCAGCCCGGCTTTGATGCCGTCGCCGATCAGCTTGTCATCTTCCACCAGTAATATGCGCATGTTTCCCTCCGACGATCCTGTTTCTTTGCGCAGTAAACCGCGTTGAAGCGGGTGATGTACAGCATTAAAATTTCTTTTTTCCGCTTAAGAAGTCGTTAAGTTTTGTCGGGCGTAATAGGAGCCATATCAACACGAAGGGAGAACACATCATGAAGAAAATTGCTGCGATGACCGCGATCGTTGCCCTGGTTTCCATGCCGGTGCTGGCTGCCGAACAGGGCGGGTTTACCGGTCCTTCTTCGACCACGCAGGTCAGTTCCACCGCGCAGGCTGGCGGATTCACCGGCCCGAGCGGCGCGGTGACCACCGTCGCCAATGCCAAATCGCTGCGGGACGATACCTGGGTGACCCTGCGCGGCAAGATAACCGAGCGCATTTCTGACGATCTGTATAAATTCCAGGATGCTTCCGGGGTGATCAATGTCGATATCGACCACAAGCGCTGGAACGGCGTGACCGTCGGCCCGCAGGACACAGTAGAAATTCAGGGGGAAGTCGATAAGGACTGGAACTCAGTAGAAATCGACGTTAAACAGATCCGTAAAATCGCGCCATAAGTCTTCGTCAGATAAGCGCAAGATCGGTCAGGCATCGCGATCCTCGCTCTGTCAGAGTATGTCGCGAGGAGGAGACGATGAACGATATTAAGGCCAGCCCGGCGTATGTCGGGCGCTTCCAGCGTGTCTGTAGGTACATTGCGCGCCATCTTGATGAGCCGCTGTCGCTGGAGATGCTGAGCGCGATAGCGCACAGTTCGCCTTACCATTTTCACCGGCAATTTAGCGCTTATACCGGCATTCCATTGTACCGGTATATTCAGTGGTTGCGTCTGCGACGCGCCTGTTGGCGCCTGGCGTTCAACCCCCGCGATAAAGTCATCGATATTGCCCTTGATGCCGGATTTCAGAATGCGGAGTCGTTCAGTCGTGCCTTCCGTACCGCGTTTGACCAAAGCCCGACCCAATTCCGTCAGCAACCGGACTGGGCCGAGTGGCATCGACGCGTACCGAAACATACGCTACAGGAGCAAACGTCGATGGACGTCAACATCATTTCCTTCCCCACCACCCGGATAGCCGTACTGCAACATCGCGGCAGCCCGGACCTTGTCAACGCCACCGCCGCGTGTTTTATCGCCTGGCGTAAGACGAGCGGATTATCGCCCGTCGCCACCAGCGATACCTGGGGTATCGCCTGGGACGATCCGCAGACCACCCCGCAGGAGGCATTTCGTTTTGATATCTGCGGTACGGTCGCTGGGCCGGTCGGTGAAAACGCCTTTGGCGTGATTAACGGCGAAATCCCCGGCGGACGCTGCGCCGTCGTGCGCCATCACGGCTCGCTGGACACGCTGGCGAACAGCGTTTGGTTTCTCTATCGCGACTGGTTACCCGCGTCAGGCGAGACGTTACGGGATTTTCCGGTGTACTTCCGTTACCTCAATTTTGTCCATGAGGTGGCTGAGCATGAACTGCAAACCGATATTTATCTGCCGCTGGCCTGATTAAGCGTGACGGAATCCTCAGCCGATCTCACGGCCTGTGACTCAGGGCGTGAGATCGGGTATTATCGCGGGTAGTTTTGCCGTCCGAACGGTCGGTACCCAGATTGAGGATCCACGATTAATGAGCGATATGGCAGAGCGCCTTGCGCTGCATGAATTTACGGAAAATGCTTACCTGAACTACTCCATGTATGTGATCATGGACAGGGCATTACCGTTTATTGGCGATGGCTTAAAACCGGTCCAGCGTCGCATCGTCTACGCGATGTCCGAGCTGGGGCTGAACGCCAGCGCGAAATTCAAAAAGTCCGCCCGCACCGTCGGCGACGTGTTGGGTAAATATCACCCGCACGGCGACAGCGCCTGCTATGAAGCGATGGTGCTGATGGCGCAGCCGTTCTCTTACCGTTACCCGCTGGTAGACGGGCAGGGAAACTGGGGTGCGCCGGACGATCCGAAATCCTTCGCCGCCATGCGTTACACCGAGTCCCGCCTGTCGAAGTATGCTGAACTGCTGCTCAGCGAGCTGGGACAGGGAACGGTCGACTGGGTACCAAACTTTGACGGGACGCTGCAGGAGCCGAAAATGCTGCCTGCGCGTCTACCGAACATCCTGCTTAATGGCACCACCGGCATCGCGGTGGGTATGGCCACTGATATTCCGCCGCACAACCTGCGTGAAGTGGCCAAAGCGGCTATTACCCTGATTGAGCAGCCGAAAACGACTCTCGACGAACTGCTGGATATCGTGCAGGGGCCGGATTTCCCGACCGAGGCGGAGATCATCACCTCGCGGGCGGAAATTCGCAAAATCTACCAGAACGGACGCGGCTCAGTGCGCATGCGCGCGGTGTGGAGCAAAGAGGACGGCGCGGTGGTGATTAGCGCGCTGCCGCACCAGGTTTCCGGCGCCAAAGTGCTGGAGCAGATTGCGGCGCAGATGCGCAATAAAAAGCTGCCGATGGTTGACGATCTGCGCGACGAATCGGACCACGAAAACCCGACCCGTCTGGTGATCGTCCCGCGCTCCAACCGGGTGGATATGGAACAGGTGATGAACCACCTGTTTGCTACTACCGATCTGGAAAAAAGCTACCGCATCAACCTCAATATGATCGGCCTCGACGGACGCCCGGCGGTGAAAAACCTGCTGGAGATCCTCAGCGAGTGGCTGGTGTTCCGTCGCGATACCGTGCGTCGCCGTCTGAACCATCGGTTAGAGAAAGTGCTTAAGCGCCTGCATATCCTTGAAGGTTTGCTGGTGGCGTTTCTCAATATCGATGAAGTGATCGAGATCATCCGCACCGAAGATGAACCGAAGCCAGCCCTGATGTCGCGCTTTGGCATCAGCGAAACCCAGGCGGAAGCGATTCTGGAATTAAAACTGCGCCACCTCGCCAAACTGGAAGAGATGAAGATCCGCGGCGAGCAGGACGAGCTGGAAAAAGAGCGCGACCAGCTGCAGGCGATTCTGGCTTCTGAGCGTAAAATGAACAACCTGCTGAAAAAAGAGCTGCAGGCTGATGCCGATGCTTTCGGTGACGAACGCCGCTCGCCGCTTCACGAACGTGAAGAAGCGAAAGCGATGAGCGAGCATGATATGCAGCCGTCTGAGCCAGTGACTATCGTTCTGTCGCAGATGGGCTGGGTGCGGAGCGCCAAAGGGCACGACATCGACGCTCAGGGCTTGAGCTATAAAGCGGGCGACAGCTGGAAGGCCTCGGCGAAAGGCAAGAGCAACCAGCCGGTGGTGTTTATCGATACCACCGGGCGCAGCTATGCCATCGATCCGATTACCCTGCCTTCCGCGCGTGGCCAGGGCGAGCCGCTTACCGGTAAGCTGACTCTGCCGCCGGGGGCGACCGTGGAACATATGCTGATGGAAAGCGACGATCGTAAGCTGCTGATGGCTTCCGACGCGGGCTACGGTTTTGTCTGCACCTTCAACGATCTGGTGGCGCGCAACCGTGCCGGTAAAGCGCTGATCACCCTGCCTGACAACGCGCACGTGATGCCGCCGCTGGTGATTGAGGACGAGTCCGATATGCTGCTGGCCATCACGGCAGCCGGACGGATGCTGATGTTCCCGGTGAGCGATCTACCGCAGCTGTCGAAAGGCAAGGGCAACAAAATTATCAGCATTCCTGCGGCGGAAGCCGCCGCCGGGCAGGATGGCCTGGCGCATCTGTTTATCCTGCCACCGCAGAGCACGCTCACCATCCATGTTGGCAAACGGAAAATCAAACTGCGTCCGGAAGAGCTGCAAAAAGTCACCGGCGAGCGTGGTCGCCGCGGTTCGCTGATGCGCGGGCTGCAGAAGATCGACCGTGTTGAAATCGACTCGCCGCGCCGCGCCGCGGCAGGCGATAGTGAAGAGTAAACGCCACTCCTCCCGTCTTTGACGGGAGGAGGCGAAAAAATGCCGCAAAATCGTTGTTTATTCAGGCGTTGCGATTAACAATGTCCATCACCAGGGACCCAGGAAGAACGGTCCCGGCCTGCGCAGAACTGATGAGCCTGCCTTCTGTCAGCAGCGAATAATTCTAAGCGGTTTGGGTTTTAGAGGTAGCTATGCTATTCATTTTTCGAGTAATTTTCGTGGTCATTTATTGCATCGTGGTGTGCATACTTGGCTGTCTGTACTGCTTGTTCAGCCCGCGTAATCCAAAACATGTTGCCACTTTCGGCCATCTGTTTGGCCGCTTATCTCCGGTATTTGGCCTGAAGGTGGAACTGCGCAAACCTGCTGATGCGGAAAGCTATGGCAACGCGATCTACATCGCTAACCACCAGAACAACTATGATATGGTGACGGCGTCGAACATCGTGCAGCCGCCGACGGTCACCGTAGGTAAAAAAAGCCTGCTGTGGATCCCGTTCTTTGGCCAGCTCTACTGGCTGACGGGCAACCTGCTGATTGACCGTAATAACCGAACCAAAGCGCATGGCACCATTGCTGAAGTGGTGAATGCCTTTAAAAAGCGTAAAATTTCGTTCTGGATGTTCCCGGAAGGGACCCGCAGTCGCGGCCGCGGCCTGCTGCCTTTTAAAACCGGCGCCTTTCACGCGGCGATCGCCGCTGGCGTACCGATTATTCCGGTGTGCGTGTCCAACACATCGAACAAAATTAAGCTCAACCGCTGGAACAACGGTCTGGTGATTGTTGAGATGCTGCCGCCGGTGGATACCAGCCAGTTCGGTAAAGACAACGTGCGCGCGCTGGCGACGCATTGCCGCGAGCTGATGGCCGCCAAAATTGCTGAGCTGGACAACGAAGTGGCCGCGCGCGAAGCGGCTAAAAAGTCATAAGACAGGAAACGCCGCCAACGCGCGCGTATTGCTGGCGGGAAACGAATTCCCTTTTTCATTTGTCAGTATGTCATGGAGTTAATATGTCACTCAGTCGGCGTCAGTTTATTAAGGCTTCCGGCGTAGCGCTGTGCGCTGGCGCCGCGCCGCTGAAAGCCCATGCCGCCGGCCAGCAGCTTGCGCTGCCGGTTCCGCCGCTGCTGGAATCGCGTCGCGGTCAGCCGCTGTTTCTGACGCTGCAGCGTTCGCACTGGTCGTTTACGCCAGGCACTCGCGCCCCCGTCTGGGGGATCAATGGCCGCTACATGGGGCCGACGATCCGC